>NZ_VOSR01000492.1:0-7289 GCF_007997345.1 Mitsuaria sp. TWR114 | reverse complement strand
GCTGCTGGAGACCGACGAGACGCTGTCCTTCCGCCGTCCGGAGATCTCGGCCGAGTCGGTGCGCAAGCTCAGACGGGGCCACTGGGCGCTGCAGGCGCAGATCGACCTGCACGGCCTGCGGCGCGACCAGGCCCGCGAGGCCCTGGGCCAGTTCATCCACGACAGCGCCCGGCGCGGCCTGCGCTGCGTGCGCGTCGTGCACGGCAAGGGCAACGGCTCGCCCGGGCGCGAGCCCGTGCTCAAGGCGCGGGTGCGGCGCTGGCTGGTGCAGAAGCAGGAAGTGCTGGCCTTCGTGCAGGCCCGCGCCAGCGACGGCGGGGCCGGGGCGCTGATGGTCCTGCTGAACGCGACCTGAGGGTCGGCGCCGTGGCCGGCGCTTCGTTCCTGTGGGGGATTCCGGGCGGCGGAGCGCCGCCGCGGTCAGTGCAGCATCAGGCTGCTGTAAGGCGAGACCGGCGTGGTGAAGGCCATCAGCAGGCGCTCGGGACGGAACTCCCCGACCGAATCGGCGCCCTGCCAGTGGGTCTCGATCGCGTGCTCCAGGCCCTTGAGCACGCAGAAGGACATGAAGGCGTGCTCGGCGTCCTCGCCGTCCATGTCGACGTGCTGCAGGCGGACGCAGGCGGCGCGCAGGAAGTTGAGCATCTGCATCGGGCTGTCCGTGTCCGGGCAGAAGCCGGCGCAGACCTCGATGTCTTCCCGGGCGTCTTCGGACAGCCACAGGCGGCCGTCGTCGATCCGGACATGCATCAGGTCGGGATTGGCTTCGATGCCGACCTCATCGTCGTGGAACAGCGTGGACATGATGGACGCGACAGTAGACGAAGCCGCCCGCGCCGTGTTCACCGCCAGCCCGTCGTGGCCGGCGTCGGTGTCAGATATGCACGCTGGTCGCGCCGTTTACATCATTTCGGCCCGCCGGCAAGCGAACCGGACCGTCATTAGCGCCACGCGGCGCCGACCGGCGCGGCCTCAGACGTTGCGCATCCAGTCCGCCGTGTGGGCGAAGGAGGCGGCCAGCCGCCGCTGCAGCTCGACGTCGAGTTCGCACTCGGCCATCGCCTGCGTCATGGCGGCCATCCACTGGTCGCGCTCGGCGATGCCGATGCGATAAGGCATGTGGCGCGCGCGCAGCCTCGGGTGTCCGAAGCGTTCGACGAAGTGGTCCGGACCGCCGAGCCAGCCGCACAGGAACCAGAACAGCTTGTCGCGCGAGCCGTCCAGCGTCGTCGGATGGATCGCGCGCAGCTGCGCGAAGCGCGGCTCCAGGTCCATCAGGTCGTAGAAGCGGTCGACCAATCGCCGCACGGCGTCCTCGCCGCCGACCCACTCGAAGGGGGTGGCGGGCGCAGCCGTCGGGGGGACTGCGGTGCCATCGGCGGCACCGGTCTCGGGGGAATCGGACATCGGGGAGGGGCGCTGAAAGGAGCGCTGAAAAGGGGCGCTGGAAGCGGGAAAGGTTCAGGGATGTCCGGCCGATTGTTCCAGCAACTTCGCGGCCAGCCCGCGGATGCCCTGCGCCGCGTCGCAGCCGGGGTAATGCTCCAGCAGCAGCTGGCGCTTGAGCACCGCCTGCCGGACCATCGGATCGTTCTTGACCTCGCCGAGCAGTTCCAGCTTGAAGGTCTGGCCCGGCGTCGGGCCGACGAAGCGCTGCAGCACCTGCTGCAGCTGGCCGCAGATCAGCTTGCCCTCGCCCGGCCGGTTGGCCTGGTTCAAGATGAGCCGCACCTGGCGGCGCTCCTGCTGCGTCGCCAGCACCTTGATGGTGGCGTACGCGTCCGTGAGCGAGGTCGGCTCCGGCGTCGCGACGACCAGCACGTCATGCGCCATCGAGACGGCGAACAGCACCACGTCGGAGATGCCCGCGCCGGTGTCCAGCAGCACGTAGTCGAAGCGCGGCCGCACCACCTCGAGGATGTGCAGCAGCTTGTCCCGCACGTCGGGCGTGAGCCGCGAATACTCCACCATGCCCGAGCCCGCCAGCAGCACATGGAAGCCACCGGGCGCCGGCAGGATGGCCTGCTCCAGGGTGCAGCGCTCGGTGAAGACGTCGTGCAGCGTGAGCTTGGGATGCAGGTTCAGCACCACATCGAGATTGGCCAGGCCGAGGTCGGCATCCAGCACCAGCACGCGCTCGCCGCGCGCGGCCAGGGCCGCCGCCAGGTTGGCGGTGACGAAGGTCTTGCCCACGCCGCCCTTGCCGCTCGTGATGGCCAAGGTGCGAGCGCCTCCGCGGGCCTGGGGTGCAGCAGGAGCTGTTGTCATGCTCATTCACTATCCTGTTGCGTTACGGCGAACAACATGCCCTTTTCCTCGGCGCTCACCAGCGAGTCCACATGGCTCTCCAGGCAGGCGCGATTGCGGCCCTCGGCCTTGGCGCGGTAGAGCTGGCGGTCAGCCCGCTCCGTCCAGATCAGCGTCGACGAGCGCACCCACTGCGGCGCGAACGCCCCGCCGATGCTGATCGTGCAGGTCAGCGGCGGCTGGCCGCCGCCCAGGCTGATGGCCAGCGCCTGCACCCGTTGCCGGATGCGCTCGGCCACGACCACGCCGAACGAGGTCGGGCAGTTGGGCAGGATGATGGCGAACTCCTCGCCGCCGATCCGCGCCACCGTGTCCATCGGACGCACCGTCTGCGCGATCGACTGCGCGACCGCGCGGATCACCAGGTCGCCGGCCGCGTGGCCGTGCTGGTCGTTGACCGCCTTGAAGTGGTCGATGTCCAGCATCAGCAGCAGGGCCGGTTCGCCGGAACGCGCCACCCGATCGACCTCGCGCCCCAGCGCCATCTCGAAGCTGCGGCGGTTGACCAGGCCGGTCAGCGCGTCCTTGCTCGAGAGGTCGCACAGCGCGTCGACGATGCCTTGCAGCCACGGCTCCGAATAGGGCTCGGCGTCGGGCAGCATCGCGCCGGCCTGCTGCAGCAGCTGCAGGGCCAGATCCAGGCGCAGCTGGTGCGCGGCAATGAGACTGTGCGGTGCGTCCAAGGTGGGAAGGGGCAATTTCCGGCGCAGTCTAGCGGCTTCCCTCTCTAATGAGCGTGCAGAAATGAGGGGTTCCCCCCACCTCTTTCACAGATCAAAGAGACCAAACACAATCAAACTAACGATTGCCGACAATGGCGGCCATCCGGTGCTACGGCATCTCACCTCCGAAGAAGTCCAAACAGCCTCATGCGCCCAGGTCAACCGGTCTCGTTCGCGGCCCCGTCCCCGGTCGAGGCGATCGATCACGAGTTCAGCTTCAGCCGCGCCGACTTCGAACGCGTGCGCCAGCTGATCTACCAGCACGCCGGCATCTCGCTGCACGACGGCAAGCATGCGATGGTCTACAGCCGGCTGTCGCGCCGGCTGCGCGACACCGGCCATCGCAGCTTCGCCGACTACCTCCAATGGCTGGAGGGCGTCAGCGGCCCGCAAGGCGACCAGGAGTGGCAGGAGTTCGTGAACTGCCTGACCACCAACCTGACGTCGTTCTTCCGCGAGGACCACCACTTCGTCTCGCTCAACGACGACCTCAAGGCGCTGACCGGCAAGCCGATCCGCATCTGGTGCTGCGCCGCCTCCACCGGCGAGGAGCCCTACTCCATCGCGATGACCTGCCAGGAGTCGCTGGGCCCGAGCTCCGGCGTGCAGATCATCTCCAGCGACATCGACACCAACGTGCTCAACACCGCGCGTCGCGGCGTCTACGCGGCCGAATCGCGCGGGCTCTCGCCGCAGCGGCTCAAGCAGTTCTTCCTGCGCGGCACCGGCGCCAACGAGGGCCGCATCCGCGTCAAGCCCGAGCTGGCCAAGATGATCGAGTTCAGGACGCTGAACCTCATGCACACCTCGTGGTCGCTGGGCGATCCCTTCCACGTCGTGTTCTGCCGCAACGTCATGATCTATTTCGATGCGCCGACGCAGCGCAAGGTGCTGGAGCGCATCCACAAGGTGATGCGTCCGGGCGGGCTGCTGTTCGTCGGGCATTCCGAGAACTTCACCGATTCCCGCGATCTCTTCCGCCTGCGCGGCAAGACGATCTACGAACGCGTTTAACGGAACACCCCCATGACCCTGCCTTCCGCCTCCTCCGCGATGCAGCAAAGCGCGGCGCTGGCCAGCGCCGGCGCGGCGCGCGTGGCCCAGCTCAAGACGGTGTCCCGCAAGAATGGCGAGGCCTCGTTCTTCTTCTACGACGCGCACTTCAAGAACGCCGCGGTCAAGGTCCTGCCCGGCGAGTACTTCGTCGACAACGACGACCTGCTGGTGATGACGACGCTGGGCTCGTGCATCGCCGCCTGCCTGTGGGACCGCCACGCGCAGATCGGCGGCATGAACCACTTCATGCTGCCCGAGGGGCATGGCGACTCGGGCCGCTACGGCTCCTTCGCGATGGAACTGCTGATCAACGAGATGATGAAGCGCGGCGCCGCCAAGAGCCGCATGGAGGCCAAGATCTTCGGCGGCGGCGCGGTGATCTCGGGCATGAACACGATCAACGTCGGCGAGCGCAACACCAACTTCGTCATCGACTTCCTGAAGCTGGAGCGCATCCCCATCGTGTCCAAGGACGTGATGGACGTGTACCCGCGCAAGGTCTGTTTCCTTCCGAAGAGCGGCAAGGCGATGGTCAAGCGCCTGGCGCCGACCAACACCGACGCGCTGGTGCAGCAGGACAAGGCCGCCGCGCAGCGGGCCCAGCCGGTGGCGAGCACCGGCGGCTCGATCGATCTGTTCTGAGACGGCAGCGGCCGGAAGTACCGAGGAGTAAGCAGCAATGGCCAAGACCACCGTCGTTGTCGTGGACGATTCCGCGCTGGTGCGCAGCATCCTGACCGAGATCATCAACCGCCAGCCCGACATGCAGTGCATCGGCGCGGCCAGCGATCCGCTCGCGGCGCGCGAGATGATCCGCAACCTCAACCCGGACGTGATCACGCTGGACGTCGAGATGCCGAAGATGGACGGCCTGGACTTCCTGCAGCGGCTGATGCGGCTGCGGCCGATGCCGGTCGTGATGGTGTCCACGCTGACCGAGCGCGGCGCCGAGGTCACGCTCAAGGCGCTGGAGCTGGGTGCGGTGGACTTCGTGGCCAAGCCCAAGATCGGCGTGGCCGACGGCATCCGCGCGCTGGCGCAGGACATCACCGACAAGATCCGCATCGCCGCCAAGGCGCACATCCGCCGCCTGAACGCGCCCGCGCCGGCCGCGGCGCCGGGTGCCCCCGCCGCGGCCGGCGGCGCGACGCCGCCGCTCAAGCCGGCCTCGCCGATCGCCAACCTGGGCCGGCTGTCGACCGAGAAGATCATCTTCATCGGCGCCTCCACCGGCGGCACGGAGGCGACCAAGGACGTGCTGATCAACCTGCCGGCGGACTGCCCCGCGGTCTGCATCACGCAGCACATGCCGCCGGGCTTCACCCGCAGCTACGCGGCGCGGCTGGACGGGCTGTGCAAGATCCGCGTCAAGGAAGCGCAGGACGGCGAGCGCATCCTGCCGGGCCACGGCTACATCGCGCCGGGGGGCATGCACTTCAGCGTGGAGCGCTCGGGCGCCAACTACATCGCGCGCGTGCAGGACGGCGATCCGGTCAACCGGCACAAGCCGTCGGTGGAGGTGCTGTTCAACTCGGCGGCGCGCGTGGTCGGCCAGAACGCGCTGGGCATCATGCTCACCGGCATGGGCGCCGATGGCGCCAAGGCGATGAAGACGATGAAGGACGCCGGCTCCTACAACTTCGTCCAGGATGAGGCGACCTGCGTCGTCTTCGGCATGCCGCGCGAGGCGATCAACGCCGGCGCCGCCGACGAGGTGCTGCCGCTGCACCAGATCGCCACCCGGCTGATCGAGCGGCTGCGCAGCACCGCGGGCATGTCGCTGAACCGGGTTTGACGCGTTTGACGCTTTGACGGATGCGGGCCGCGACGGCCCCGCTCCACAGCAAACGGGCGCCGACGAGGCGCCCGTTTGCATTGCCGTTGCCGCTCACGGCAGGCCGGCGGAGGTCAATCCCGCTGCGCCCGGCCTCACCGGCCGCGTCCGGGCTTCGCGTCGTCCGTCCGGTCCGCGACGGGCAGCGCCCGGGCGGTCCCCGTCACCGCCGTCGCGCGGTCATTGCCCGCCGCGACCAGCAAGGCCTGGCGCTCGGCCTGCGCGCGGGCCTGCTGCTGCGCCTCCTGCTTGGCCAGCCGCTGCTCGCGCGCGGTGATCTGCAATTCGGCATTGACGTCGTTGAAGGCGTTGGCGTTCGAGACCAGCGCAAGCGCCGAGACGATCGCGATCAGCACCGTCAGCGCCGGACCGATCACCGGGAAGCGCGTCCAGGGGGAATAGGCGTAGCACGGCAGTTCCGGCGTGAGTCGGGCCGGTCGGCCGCTGGCGGCCAGGGCGGCCGCGCAGGACGAGGCGGCTCGGGCGACGGCCTGATGCGCGGCGCGGACCGGCGCGGCAGTGGGTGAACAGGCCGGCGAGCGAGCGGCAAAGGCGGTCGGGAAACGGGGCGTGATGTCGGGCTCGTTCATGGTCGTTCCTTCGTTCATCGGGGTCGGTCGGGGGTGAATGCTGGTAATCCTAGGTGCCCAACAAGCGCGCTCCAAACGCTATATCCTTGCCTCCTTGTGCAGCCAGACTTTCCAGGAAGTCGCTACAGTCGCCCCGCCCGCCGCCTGACCAAGGACCCTTCCGATGCGACTCCCTCGCCTGCCGCTCCAGTACCTCGCCGCCTTCCGGGCCGCCGCGCTGCACCAGAACCTGCGCGCGGCCTCAGAGGAGCTCAACTTGACGCACAGCGCGGTGAGCCAGCAGATCCGCGCGCTGGAGACGCAGTTGGGCTTCGATGTCTTCGACCGGCAGGGCCGGCGCGTGGTGCTGAACGCTGCAGGCGCGGCGCTGCTGCGCGGCGTCGAGCGCGCTTATCAGGAGTTGGACCAGGGCCTGCGCGCGGCCACCGCGGCGCATGGCATCGAGCAGCGCAGCCTGCGCGTGACGGTGCTGCCCTCCTTCGCGCAGCGCTGGTTGTTGCCGCGGCTGGGCCGCTGGCACGCGCGCCACCCGGAGGTCACGATCGAGATCGAAGCGACCGCGCGGCTCGTCGACCTGGAGCGGGAGAAATTCGACCTCGCGCTGCGACAGGGCCTCGGCCCGTGGCCGGGACTCGACAGCGAGCCGCTGTTCGACTTGTCGATGCTGCCGGTCGCGTCACCGGCGCTGGCGCATCAGCTGATCGGGCAGCCGCTGGAGGCGCTCGCGCAGGCGCCGCTGCTGGGCGACGCGTCGCAGTGGGAGGACTGGTTCGCGCAGGC
>NZ_VOSR01000491.1:0-8002 GCF_007997345.1 Mitsuaria sp. TWR114 | reverse complement strand
GCGCGGCGATCAGCGAGACCTTGGGCGTGAGGTCGACGAAGTAGCGGGAGAACAGCTCCAGGTAGGTGTGGATCGCGCCGATGCGCACGCGCCCGCCGGACAGCAGCTTGGCGAGCCGCGCGCCCTGCGGGCCGGAGAAGCTGAAGTCCAGCTGGCTGGCGATGCCGCGCTCGAAGACGTCCAGGTGCTCGGGCAGCGCGAGCACCGACTGGACCATGTGCAGGTCGTGGATGCGGGCCGGGTCCAGCCGCACCAGCGCCTTGGCCAGGAAGTCCGCCTGCTTCTGGTTGTTGCCTTCGAGGCAGACGCGGTCGCCGGGCTTGAGCACCGCGTGCAGCAGGTCGACGATGGCGTCGGTCTCGACCTGCCTGCCGGTCAGGCGCGTGCCGAGCGCCTCGCGTGCCGCGCCGATCCGCGCGGCGCGGTCGCGGGCCTTGGTGTCCAGGTTGATGCGGTCCATGGGCACGGACGGTACGGGCGCCGCCGCGCCCGATCAATCAACCGCCGCGCCTGACGATTACGCGCAGCGGAATGATCGAGGCCGTCCGGGACGGCTCAGTGCCCACCCAGGCGCAGCGTGCGGCTGGCGGCGAGCAGGGCCAGCAGGTTGGGGTCGCGCTCGCGGGCGCGAAGGAAGCACAGCGCGATGGTCTGGCGCACCGCGTAGCGCTCCTGGAGGGGAATCAGCCGGACGCTGGGCGGCAGCACGGCGCGCACGCGCCCGGGCAGCAGCGTGCAGCCGATGCCGCCGCCGACCAGGTTCATCAACGAGAAGATGTCGTTGGTCTTCATCACGATCTGCGGCTCGAAGCCGGCGATGCGGAAGGCGTCGACGAAGCGGCTGTAGGTGACGAAGCCTTCCTGCAGGCTGACGAAGCGCTCCTCGGCGCAGTCCCGCAGGTCGATGGCGGCGAGCGCGGCGTAGGGGGACTGGGCCGGCGCGGCGAAGAAGACGTCATCGTCGAAGAGGGCGTGGGTCTCGAGTTCCGGTGCGGACTCGGGCAGGCCCATGACGGCGGCGTCGAGCGTGCCGTCGCGCAGGCGCTGGGTGAGGTCGGAGTTGGAGCCCAGGATCAGCTCGGCCTGCACCTCGGGCTTGCGGGCCTTGAGCGCCATGATCATCGACGGCACGGTGCCGCTGGTCAGCGAGTACAGCGAGCCGATGCGGATGCGCTCGGCGCCGTAGCCGGCGATGGCGCGCGTGGCATTGATGCCTTCGTCCATGCGCTGCAGGATCTCGCGCGCGACGTCGGCCAGCGCATGGGCCGCGTCGGTGGGCTGCAGGTTGCGGCCCTCCAGCCGGAACAGCGCGCAGCGCGTGCCGGCCTCCAGCGAATGCAGCGCGCGATGCACGCTGACCGCGCTCGTGCCCAGCCGCTCCGCGGCGCGCGCCAGGCTGCCGCTCTCCAGGAACGTGATCAGGATCTCGAGCTTGCGGAAGGTGATCTCTTCGCTGATGCGGGGGAGCATGGGGGACCGTCGGCTGGGGCGTGAGGGCCCATTGTGTCCCCGGCACGGTCAGATGCGGTTCTTGATGGCGAAGTGCGTGACGGCCTCATTGGTGAGCCGGGACAGCGGATCGATCACCGGCTCGTGCCCCTCGAGGTGCCAGCGTCGCACCTCGTAGGACGAGATCACGCTGGACACCTGCTGCCAGACCTCCTTGGGGATCGAGGCCAGGCCGCGCATGCAGTGGCCCAGGACGTCGGTCGGCTCGCCGGGCGGATCCTGCTTCCAGAGCACCGTGTAGTCGTAGCGGCCCGAGCGTGAATAGACACGGTCGACCGCGCCGCATTGGCGGGCCCATTCGAAGAAGGCGATCTCCCAGTCGCTGGGCTTGGGCTCGTCCGCCGCCTGCGAGCGTTCATGTCGCTCGCGGGCGTGGGCGAGGTCCGGCGGCGTCAACGCGACGGCGGGGCAGTCGCTGCCGCAGCAGTCGGTGGGCGGCAGGAAGGTGGACTGGATGTCCATGCCGCTGTAGAGCCCGGGAGCGAGAGAGAGCCGCCGCATCGCCTTCCACAGCGGCTTCTGGCTGTCGTACCAGGTGATGAGGATGACGTCTTCCCAGGCGCTGGAGGAGAGCAGCGAGTAACCCAGCAGCCGCTCGCCCACGGGGGCCGGTTCGTTGGCGAGGTCGCCTTCCAGCCGGTCGACGAGCTCCGTCCACTGCCACCGGTATCGGAACCGGATCAGCGAGAGCCGGCCCCAATGCGACGCGCCATGGGCTTCGATGGCGGCCTTCAGCTCCGTGCCGGCCAATTGCAGCACCATACGCGGCTTCACAAGCCGCCGGATCAGGCGCGGTTCGGCGTCCCCCGCCAGCGATGCCACGTCGCCGTGCGCGTGGAAGTCGCGCTCCACCGGCGTGGTGCCCTTCGCGTAAGCGAGGAACTGATAGTCGCCTAGCAACCTGGCGTAGGCCGTGCCGATCGAGGGCCGACTGCGCAGGAACGGCGGCCCCGCGCCGGTGGCCACTTCGGCATGGCGATCCCGCGACCATTTCCACTGCCCCTCCAACGCGTTCAGGCTGGCGAGGTACGGCGAGCCACCGGCAGTCGTCGATTGCCGGGCGATCTCGTCCGGGCGGATGATCCCCAGCGCGAGGGTGCCCACCGGTGCCTCGCCGCGGGCCTGGCCGGCCCGAGGCGTCGGGGCGGCGCCGGTCCCTGACGGCGGCGGCTCGTCCAGCGACACGAAGTAGTCCAGTAGCCGATCCATCTCCCGGCCGACGCGGTCCTCCACCAGACGCAGTGCCGCCTTGGTCCAGCCCGAATCCTGCCGTCGCGTGTTGGTGATCTGGCGGCGGCGCAGCTGCCCCACGATGTCCCCGCACCTCGCGCTGTCGCGGACGGCCTCCGCGGAGAGCGTGTGGAAGGGCGGCAGGAACGCCACGCCGGACTTGGCGGACGGGCCGCCCGCGGCTTGCTGGCGGTGCTCGGCCTGCACCCGCTCCACCTCGTCGGCCAGCGCATCGAGCAGCGACAGCCGCAGCCGGCTGGCCTCGAGGGCGACCCGGAAGGCCACGCCGCCGTCATGCCGCATCCAGTTGGCGTAGCGCTGGCTCCAGTCCTCGATGCTCGAGGGCCGTATGAGCGGCGGCGCCGAGGACGACGGCTCCGTCGGCGCCAGCTCCTGCCAGGAGGTGATGGGTGGGCAGGCCTCGGAGGCCCGCATCGCCGCGGTGATGTCGCGGGCCACATGCCATCGGATGTCTGCTGGCAGGTGCTCGAGGCGGTGGTGCTCGTCCAGCCGGAATTCCGAATGGCCGCGGAACTGCGGCATGTAGCGCTGCCGGTAGGCGCGCACCAGCGATTCCAGGCACCGGCGCTCCTGCGCGGTGGCGAGCTCGTAGGTGGTGCAGACCGGGGAGTTGCCGAAGAGGGCGCCGAAGTGCTGGAGCAGGTAGCGCCCCGTGGTGTTCCGGACCCAGTCGTTGAGCTTGGCGCGGTACTCCCACAGCACTTCATGGCGGGCCGAGGTGCCTTCGCGCGCATGGGCCCGGGCACCGCTCCGGGCATAGCCGGCGAGCAGGTCGCGGATCGCGGAGATCCAGCGACGGTCGCATTCCGGGGTGCGGCAGTCGCCGCGGTGAGCCAGCAGGTCGCAGGCGATCTGCAGGCGCGCCTCCCAGAAGTAGGAGACCTCTTCCTGGGGCCGCGGCTCGGGGTACTTGCGTTTGGCGGGACGGCCGAGGCCGCCCAGTTCGTGGACAGTGTCCGTGTCGAGGTCGAAGTGGTCGAAGCTCTCCTCGCCCGACAGGCCGAAGAGTTGCAGCGCCAGCGCTACCAGGTAGCCGCGCCCCCCCAGCGCCAGCGCCAGCGCGTCGGCCCAGACCTCCTCGGTGAAGTGGTCCCAGAAGTTTTCGTAGTGCGCCTGTGCCGTCCCGTCTGGGAACTTGATCATGCGCAGCGACTGCATCGCGGCCGCGCGCGCGGAGAAGAAGGTCTCCACGTCGGCCGGGTGGTGCCCGTCACCCTGCGCGCCGGCGAATGCGCGGTTGGAGAAGGCGATGTGGGCGCACTCGTGGTACAGCAGCGGCAGCAGGATCGGCTGCTCCATGTAGAAGTAGGCGCTGCGCACCGTCGCGAAGCGGTGGCCCGCGGCGCGCTTGTGCGGGTAGTTCCTGGCGGGATCGCCCCGATCGGTTTTGACCTCGACCTTGAAGAGCTGCGCCATGCTGGTGGGCTGATGGGTCCACGTGTGGGTGAGCGACAGGTCCTCGGTCAGCTTGGCGCTGGCGTCCGCATCGGCGGGGTCCCGGCCGGCGGCGATGGAGACGAGCTTGTGGGCCTCCCAGTTCACGTGACGGCTGTACTCCGACAGGAACTCGCCATACATCGCCGAATTCCAGCGCCGCAGCAGGATGGGCGTCGGCAGCTTGCCCGGCTGGTTCTCCAGCATCTGGATCACCTTCTCGTGGGCATGTTCCAGCTGCGTCGTGTAGTGCCGGAACACCTCGGTCAGGAAGTAGCCGCGGGTCTGGATGTACCAGAAGACGCGGTCCGAGGGCCGTCGCTGCGGCGCGTCGTCCGCCGCGTCGGGGGCATGCTCGCCGCGCAGGAGCGCGTCCACCGCGAGCCGGTAGGTCTCTTCGTGGGTGAGCTGGTTCTTGTCGAGCGCGATGATGAGTCCGCCCAGCAGCGTCCACAGGCTCAGGAACGCGCGGTCGCGGACGCAGACGCGGTAGTACTCCCGGCTGCGCTTGGGCTGGCAGCACACGACGCGGGAGAAGCCGCGCACCGCGTCGTCGGCGGCGCACTCGTGGATGATCCGGTCCAGCAGCGCCGGGTCGGTGGTCAGGCCGATGACGGTGTCCTGCAGGTGGGCGCATTCCTCGATCAGGGTGTTGAAGCGCGAGTTCGCGTCCGAGAACAGGACCCAGAGCAACTGGAGCATCGCGTCGTTGACGGCGGCGGGCTTGGCGGTCATTTGATGAGCTGCAGCAGGGTGAGGTAGATGATCAGCATCACGCCGAGCGCGATCTCGAGCACCTTGTCTCCGGGCAGGCCCATCCGATGGATGGGGGCTTCCATCTGCCGCAGGTCGACCAGTTCCCAGCGGCCGCTGGCCTGATCGCGCTCCGAGTAGCGGAACACCGGGCAGCCCATGAAGGGCGCGGTGGCGGTACGACGTTCCCATTCGGTCAGGTGGTCCGAGAGCCCGCGGTTCAGCAGCAGGAAGGCCGCCGCCCAGCAGACGCCCAGTCCCGCCATCAGCACCGGAAACTGGAAGGTCTGGTCGCCGGGCGTCACGCCGAGCGCCACCAGCAGCGCCGCCGCGCCGAGCAGCATGAGGTAGCCGATGAACAGCCATTCGTGCTGCTTGTAGGTGAAGGCCATGGCGCGGGTGTTGGACGAGGCGTTCTCCTCGACCATCAGGCCGATGCTGAGCCTCACCAGACTCCAGTAGCCGGACATGGCGGCCGCCAGGCCGGTCGGCGCGAACGGCCCGATGTGGGCATGCGTGACGTTGATCGAACTCTGCGAGAGGCGCGCACGGCGCGGCCCGTCGGCGAAATGCCCGAAGAAGCGGTCGCGGGTGGATTCGCTGAGGAAGCGGATCGCGTAGACCTGCTTGTCGCGCGATCGCGCAAGAAAGTACTCCATCGTCGGGAAGGGCTCGTGCGGACGCAGCGCGACGACATAGATGTCGGTCAGGTTGGGGCGCGCCAGACGGGCCATCAGGGCGGCGATCGCCACTGCCAGCGGCGTCCAGATCATCAGCAGATGCTGGAGGACCGCAGCAGCCCCGTGGCTCGCCGACGGTGCCGCGGCCGTCGGCGTCGCCATCACTGTCGCCGTCACTGTGGCCATCGATGTCACTGTCGCTGTCGCTGTCGCGGTCGCCATCGCGGTTGGTGCCTGCGCTGTCGCGCCCGATGCCGCGTCCGCCTGCGTGCTCCACGATGCCGCGGCCAAGTGGGGGCTCAGGGCCAGGTAATGCGCGCCGCCGACGATGGCGAGGATCAGCAGAAGGAGGGCCGCGATCCTGAACTGGTTCGGACGACCCGTCTTCAGATGAATGCGCAGCCAGGTCGCCACCAGCGCCGGCAGCCCGGCGAAGCGCACCTCCATGCGCAGCACCTGTTCCGGCGTGCATGGCGCCGGCACGGGTGCGATGGAGTAGTTCTCCAAGCCGTGTTCGATGGAGAAGCGGACCTGCAGCATCGATCGGGCACGCCGCCCGTCAGCCTAGATGGCCCAGCCGCTTGCGCCGCGCCATGCTGACCGACTGGGTCTCGGTGGCGTAGTGCCGGGTGGGTTGATCGAGCGGAAAGGGCGGATGGTCCTCGATCGACTCGAGGCGCTTCTGGTGACGGTCCAGCTTCCAGGTGAGGTCCTCGAGCCGTCCGGTCAGTTGCCTGACCAGCTCCGAGAGCCGGGACACTTCCTGGTCGAGCTGCCGTACCGTGCGCGCGGTCGGCGGCGGTCGGGCCGGCCGTCCGAGGACAGATCCTGGGCGGCGCTTCCGGTCGTCGGCTCGGCCATGGCGGTCCTTCGTTTTGGAAAAGGGCTCCATGCTCGGTGCGCCGTTGGCCGCGCGTCATCATCAGGATTGATCAGGCGCCCCCCATCCCGGCGCCCGGGAAAACGCGGATCAGGCGCTGCCGCGGCAGGCCTCGGTGGCGTCCTTCAGTCGATCGAGCCACGAGGGAGACCGGGGGCCGGGACCGCTCGCCTCGGCCAATGCGACCAGCGCCGCCAGGAGCCGTGGATCAGCCAGCGCCTCCGCCGCGTCCAGCTCGTACACATGGCAATCGGGCGTGAGCCGCTCGATAAGCCGGTCGACGATGCCGTCGTCACGCCGCCGGGCCAGGCCGACCAGCGCTTCCCCGCGCACGTCGAGGTCGGCGTCGTCGAGGTTGCGCCGCAGCGCCGCCCGGATTTCCGGCGAGTCCTCCATCCGCAGCGAGCCGAGCGCGAAGGTGGCCCAGTCGCGCACCTCGTCCGACGGGTCCGCGCTCAGGCGGATGAGCCCCGCGATCGTCTCGGGTTCCTCGTAGGACCCCAGCGCCACCGCGACCTGCCAGCGCATCCTGGCGTCGGGATGCGAGGCCAGTCGCAGCAGCGCTTGAACGCTCTCGCCATGCGGCCGCAGCCCCAGCCCGCCCACCGCCGCCCGGACCACGTCGTGATGCGGATCGGCCAGGCCGCGCAGCAGCAGGCGCTGCGTCTCCTCCTCGGCGTACAAGGCGAGCCCAGCCTGCGTGTGGCGACTGAGCTGCGCGGCGATCGAGACGCCCACGGCCCGTCGCCGGACGTTCGGGCTCGCGCACAGCGCGACGACCCGCGCCAGTACCGCGGGCGATCCGCGTCGCTGCAGGGCTTCGATCGCGCGCCAGCCCTCGTCGGCGTGCCAGTGCCGCAGCGCATGGCGCAGCAGGCGATCGACACCGAGGGACTTCCAACGGGGGCGGGCGGTGCGCTTCATCGGGGCGGCTCGCAGTCGCGGAGCCCCGACTCTACCGAGCCCGGCGCCGCGCGCCTGACGCTCATCCCGGTGGCAAGGGCCACCGGCCTCCTGGCGAGGCCGGCGACCGCTCACCGCGTCGCGGTCTCCTCTTCGCCGGTCGGCAGGCGCAGCGCGCCGGTGTTGTAGTCGTACTCGAACACCTCGCCATGCCGCGCCCAGCTGACCGCCGTCTGCAGCACGGCACCGGCCTCGGCATCGTCCAGGTGCTCGCTCAGCAGCCGCAGCACCGGCTTGTCGGGCATCTCGCCGCTGGGCTCCTGCTCCAGGCTGTGGCGGATGTGCGCGATCAGCGGCACGTGGGTGACCAGCTGCTGCCCGAAGAGATCGCGCCGCAGGCCATGCGAGCCCTCGACGTAGCGCCGGCCCAGCGAGGTGAGCTGCAGGTCGCCGCTGTCGAGCTGCGCCAGCCCCAGCAGCGCCAGCGCGTGCGCCACCGGCAGCAGCTCCGCGTCGGGCAGGCCGGCTTCCTCGCAGAGCTGTGGCAGGTCCGCGCGGCCGTCGAAGGGCGGATCGGCCAGCAGCTCCAGCA
>NZ_VOSR01000490.1:0-3390 GCF_007997345.1 Mitsuaria sp. TWR114 | reverse complement strand
ATCAACGACATCATCGGCGTCATCGACGGCATCGCCTTCCAGACCAACATCCTGGCGCTGAACGCGGCGGTGGAGGCGGCACGCGCCGGCGAGCAGGGACGCGGTTTCGCGGTCGTGGCGAGCGAGGTGCGCTCGCTGGCGCAGCGCAGCGCCGAGGCCGCCAAGGAGATCAAGGCGCTGATCGGCGCCAGCGTCACCAGCGTCGAGGCCGGGTCGCGGCTGGTGCAGGCGGCGGGCGAGTCGATGAACGACATCGTGCACAGCGTGCAGCGGGTGACGGACATCATCGGCGAGATCACCGCCGCGTCGACCGAGCAGAGCGCCGGCATCGCGCAGGTCAATGACGCGGTGGTGCAACTGGACCGGATGACGCAGCAGAACGCGGCGCTGGTGGAGGAATCGGCGGCGGCGGCCGAGAGCCTCAAGGACCAGGCGCACCGGCTGACCGAGATCGTGTCGGTGTTCCGGCTCGGGCAGGACGCGATGGAAGGGGTGAAGCGGGCGGCGCCGGTCCAGGCCGCGGCTCGCGCGCCGGCGGCGAGGCCGGCCTCGTTGGCGGCGTCGGCGGCGTCAACGGCATCGCCCCGCTCGGCATCGACCGCGCCCGGCGCGGTGACGAAGACGGCCTCGACCCAGCCCGCGCCGATGAAGGCGGTCCGGCCCGGGGCGAATGGCGCCGCGCATGGCACCGTCAAGCCGCCGACGCCGAAGCCAGCCGCCGCCGCTCCGTCGGTCGCGGCGCCCCCGCCGCGTCCCGCGCCAGCCGCCGACGACGGCGACTGGGAATGCGGAGGCCGCTGGGACAATCCGCGCCTCGTGATCGGGAGAGCCGCGGGCTTGATAGCCTGCGGCCTATCCCCACGATAGAGAGCTCCCGCGCATCCGCGCGCGAAAGGCTGAGACACTGTCCCGGCATTTCGTCAGACTCACGAGGCCTGCATGACCGACTCCTCCGCCCCTTCGGCCGCCGCGCCGACCGCCGCCAACCCGCTGCTGTCCACCGCGCCGCTGCCTGATTTCGCCGCGATCGACCCGTCCCACATCCAGCCGGCCATCACCGAGCTGCTCGCCCAGGCCCAGCAGGCGCTCGAGCAGGTCACGGCGCCCGGCGCGCCGGCCGACTACGAACGCCTCTCCCGCACCCTGAACGTCGCCACCGAGCGCCTGGGCACCGCCTGGGGCGCCGTCGGCCACCTGAACGCGGTCGCCAACACGCCGGCGCTGCGCGAGGCCTACAACGCGATGCTGCCCGCGGTGACCGAGTTCCACACCGCGCTGGGCGCCAACGAGGCGCTGTACGCGCTCTACAAGGCGATCGCCGCGCAGCCGGGCCTCACGCCCGAACGCGCCCAGCTGCTCAAGCACGCGATGCGCGACTTCGTGCTCTCCGGCGCCGAGCTGCAGGGCGAGGCCAAGGCGCGTTTCGCCAAGATCCAGGAGCGCAGCGCCGAACTGGGCCAGGCCTTCTCCGAGCACGTCATGGACGCCACCGACGGCTGGAGCTACCTCGCCACCGCCGCCGAGCTCAAGGGCGTGCCGGCGGACGTCGTCGCCAACGCGCGCGCTGCCGCCGAGAAGGACGGCCACACCGATCCCGACGCGCACAAGCTGACGCTGCACTTTCCGGTCTACATGCCGGTGATGCAGTACGCCGAGGACCGCGCGCTGCGCGAGCGCCTGTACCGCGCCTACGTGACGCGCGCGAGCGAGCTCGGCGACAAGCCCGACTGGGACAACGGCCCGCTGATGCAGGAACTGCTGATGCTGCGCCAGGAGGAGGCGAAGCTGCTGGGCTTCGCCAACTTCGCCGAGGCCTCGCTGGTGCCCAAGATGGCGACCTCGCCGGCGCAGGTGATGAGCTTCCTGCGCGATCTGGCGACCCGCGCCCGCCCCTATGCGCAGCGCGACCTGGACGAGCTGCGCGACTTCGCCAAGGCCGCGCTGCGCCTGGACGATCCGCAGGCCTGGGACCTGCCCTATGTCTCCGAGAAGCTGAAGGAGGCGCGCTACGCCTTCTCCGACCAGGAAGTGCGGCAATACCTGACCCTGCCGCGCGTGCTGGACGGGCTGTTCCGCATCGTCGACCGGCTCTTCGGCGTGCAGCTGGTGCCGGCCCAGGCCTCGGTCTGGCATGAGTCGGTGCAGTTCTGCGAGCTGCGCCGCGACGGCCAGTTGATCGGCCAGGTCTACCTGGACCTGTACGCGCGCAGCGGCAAGCGGCCCGGCGCCTGGATGGACGAGGTGCGCAGCCGCTGGGCGCGGCCGGACCTGGCCGGCAGCTGCGCCGAGCAGATTCCGGTGGCGCACCTGGTCTGCAACTTCCCGCAGGGCGCGGACGGCAAGCCGGCGCTGCTCACCCACGACGACGTGACGACGCTGTTCCACGAATGCGGCCACGGTCTGCACCACCTGCTCACGCGCGTGGCGGAACTGGGCGTGTCGGGCATCTCCGGCGTCGAGTGGGACGCGGTCGAGCTGCCCAGCCAGTTCATGGAGAACTTCTGCTGGGAGTGGGAGGTCATCCAGCAGCTCTCGGCCCATGTGGACACCGGCGAGCCGCTGCCGCGGGCGCTGTTCGACAAGATGCTGGCGGCCAAGAACTTCCAGGCCGGCCTGCAGACGCTGCGCCAGATCGAGTTCGCGCTCTTCGACATGCGGCTGCATGCCGAGCCCGGCGCCGAGACCCGGGTGCAGGAAGTGCTGGACGAGGTGCGGGCCGAGGTGACGGTGCTGCCGCCGCCGGCGTTCAACCGCTTCCAGCACAGCTTCTCGCACATCTTCGCGGGCGGCTACGCGGCGGGTTACTACAGCTACAAGTGGGCCGAGGTGCTATCCGCCGATTGCTGGAGCGCGTTCGAGGAGGAAGGCGTGTTCAACCCGGCGACCGGCCGGCGCTACCTGGACGAGATCCTGTCGATGGGCAGCGTCCGCGACGCGATGGACAACTTCAAGGCCTTCCGCGGCCGTGAGCCGCAGATCGACGCGCTGCTGCGGCATCAGGGCATGGCCTGAGACCGGGTCGGCGGCGGCGGCGCCGCCGGCTTCTTCCACGGCACGGTCTGGATCAGGCGCCGGGCGTCCTCCGCCGGCAGCGCCTGGGCGAACAGCCAGCCCTGTGCCATCTCCACGCCGAGCGTTTCCAGTAGCGCGGCCTGCGCCTGCGTCTCGACGCCTTCGGCCAAGGTCCGCCAGCCGCGCGCGCGGGCCAGGCCCACGATCGTGCGCACGACCTCCAGCGCCTCGCCGCCCTCGCCCAGCCGCGTGACGAAGCTCCGGTCGATCTTCAGCGTGTCGACCGGGAAGCGGTGCAGATGGGCCAGGGAGGACTGCGCGCTCCCCACGTCGTCGATCGAGAGCCGCAAGCCCAGGCCCGCCAGCGCCTGCAGCAGC
>NZ_VOSR01000049.1:0-20125 GCF_007997345.1 Mitsuaria sp. TWR114 | reverse complement strand
CAGCCCTTGCGCAGCGTCGGCAGGCCGCCGAGCAGCATGGTCGCCACCGCCAGCGTGATCACCAGCGGACCGGATTCATCGAAGCCGGCGAAGGCCAGCGACTCCGCGGCGATCGCGGCCACGCCCGCCAGCGCCATGCGCCAGCGCAGCCCGGTCGAGATCGCCGGCGGCGGCGCGGGCGGCGCGGCGGCGGTGTCGACGGCCTCGGCGCTCATCCCGGCGGCCGAGATCGCGGCGCGCAGCGGGGCGTCGTCGGGCAGGCGGTGGTGGACGTCGAGCAGGCGATTGATCAGGTCGAACTCCAGGGCGACCACGCCGTCCTTGCCCTGCAGCTGCTTGCGCAGCAGGCCTTCCTCGGTCGGGCAATCCATGCCGGCGATGAAGTAGCGCTGCCGCGTCGTCCCGGCCAGGGCCTCGGCCGAGACCCGCGGCGCGCGCTCGACGGCCACGTCGCCGTGGTGATGGTCGTGGTCGTGGTCATGGCTGTGACCGTGACCATGGCTGTGTCCGTGGTCATGCGCGTGAGCATGTCCTTCACCGCGTCCTTGATCGTGGCCCTGATGGGTCTGGCTCGCGGGCGCTGGCGCCGCCGGGTGACCGCAGCAGCCGCCGCAGGAAGCCGCCTCGGGCTCGAGCGCGGCGGGACGGTGATCGTGTTCCTGATGTGCCATGGGGGTGGATTGGATAGTCTGTAGCCGCTCCAAGGTCAAGCGGCTATCCTGCCCGGCATGCGAATCGGCGAACTGAGCAAGTCCACCGGCGTGGACATCGAGACCATCCGCTTCTACGAGAAGAGCGGCCTGCTGCCGCCGCCCGCGCGCAGCGAGAACGGCTATCGCGACTACGCCCACGCCCATCTGGAGCGGCTCGCCTTCATCCGGCACTGCCGCGCGCTGGACATGTCGCTGGCGGACGTCGCGCTGCTGCTCGACAGCCTGGGCAGCCGCGACCCCGAGGCCCTGGTGCAGGTGGATGCGCTGGTCGCCTCGCAGCTCGGCAAGGTCCGCGCCCGGCTCAAGAGCATGCAGGCGCTGGAGGCCCAGCTGGTCGCGCTGCAGAAGCGCTGCGACGCCGACCACGACCACCATGCCTGCGGCATCCTCGAGGAACTCGTGTCCGCCGCGCATGGCGAGGCCTGCGCCTGCCACCCGGACCTCAAGGCGCCAGCGGCAGCGCGGCCCGCGTCAGCCGGTCCCGCAGGCGCGGCACCGCGAAATCGATGAAGGCTCGCAGCTTCAGGGGCAGGCGGCCCTGCGGCGCGTAGACCAGGTGCACCGGCCGCGGCGCGGCCTCGAAGTCCTCGAGCACCAGCCGCAGCCGCCCCGCGCGGACGTCGTCGTTCACCTGGTAGGACAGCGCCCGCACCAGTCCGGCGCCCGCGCGACCGGCGTCGAGCGCGGCATCGATGGTGTTGACGCTCAGCCGAGATCGGAAGGCGCCGGTGCGCGCCACGCCGTCCTGGCGGAACGGCCAGACACCGCCGGTGGACACGCTCTCGAACGAGATCACGCGATGCCGCGCCAGCTCGTCCGGTGTGGCAGGCGCGCCGTGCGTGGCGAGGTAGTCCGGCGCCGCGCAGACCACATGCCGGACCTCCCCCACCCGCGTCGCGATCAGGCCGCTGTCGGGCAGGGCGCCGATGCGCAGCGCGACATCGATCTGGTCGTCCAGGAAATGGGTGATGCGGTCGGTGAGCTTCAGGTCCACCGCGACGTCCGGATAGGCCTCCAGGAAGCCGGTCACCGTCGGCAGCAGGTGCAGGCGGCCGAACATCACCGGCGCGGTGACGATCAGGTCGCCTCGGGGCTCGGTGTATTCGCCGGCGGCGGCGCGCTCGGCCTCGTCGAGCTGCTCCAGGATGGCCTTGGCTGCTTCCACATAGGCCCGGCCCGCGTCGGTCAGCTCCAGCCCCTTGGCCGACCGGATCAGCAGCGCCGCGCGCAGGTGCTTCTCGAGGTCGGCCACCTTGCGGCTGAGGGTCGCCAGCGGCAGCCCGAGGCGACGGCTCGCCTTCGACAGGCTGCCGGCTTCCACCGCAGCGATCAGCATCGCCATTGCATCGAATCGATCCATCGGGTCCAGCGTGCGACAACCCTCCCGGATTTCGAGAGGCTTGCTCCCGATCCTAGCGGCTTCCCGTGAAATCCGGGAAGCAAGAGACTGGCGCCATGCCTTCCGACGCGGGTCGCCGACCCCGGGAACGGCGCCAGGAACCGTCATGAGCACCGCCCACGCCCCCGTCCCCGCTCACATCCCCGCACAAGCCTCCCATCCAGCAGCCGCCCCAGTCACGTCGCCGGCCGCCGCGGTCTTCCACCGCCACGCCACCGTGCTGGGCCGCCAGGTCTTCTACCGCGAGGCCGGCGACCCCGCCGCCCCCACGCTGCTCCTGCTGCACGGCCTGCCGACCAGCAGCCGCATGTTCAACCCGCTGATCCCGCTGCTGGCGGACCGCTTCCACGTGATCGCGCCGGACTACATCGGCTTCGGCCATTCGGACGCGCCCTCGCCCGAGGACTTCGACTACAGCTTCGACCAGTTGGCGGCGCATGTCGCCGGCCTGGTGGACCTGCTGGGGCTGAAGGCCTACACGCTCTACATGCAGGACTACGGCGGCCCGATCGGCTTCCGCCTGTTCCAGCAGCGCCCGGAGCAGGTGACGGGCTTCATCATCCAGAACGCCAACGCCTACCTGGATGGCGTCGGTGACGAAGCCAAGTCGGTGCTGCAGCCGCTGTGGGCCGGCCGCACCCCGGCGACCGAAGCGCCGCGCGCCACCTCACCAGCCTGGAGGGAACGAAGTGGCACTGGCTGGTCGGCGCGCAGAACCCGGCGCGCATCGACCCGGACCACTGGCTCATCGACCAGGCGCTGCTGGACCGCCCCGGCATGCAGGAGGCCCACCTCGACCTGCTGGAGAACTACCGGACCAACGTGGCGCTCTACCCCGAATGGCAGGCCGCCTTCCGCCGGCATCGCCCGAAGACGCTGATCGTCTGGGGCCAGCACGATCCGATCTTCGTCCCGGCCGGCGCGCGGGCCTACCTGAAGGACCTACCGGACGCGAAGCTGGTCTGGCTGGAAGGCGGGCACTTCGTGCTGGACGAGCATGCGCCGCGGGTGGCGGCCGAGATCCGCGCGACCTTCGGCTGAGCCTCAGCGCGGCATCGAGCGCGCGAACTCCTCCAGCCGCCGGCGCAGTTCATCCCGCAGCTGCCGCAGGGCCGGCGACAGCTGCGCGCGACCCGGCACGACGAGATGCAGCGGCGACGGGTCGCCGCGCCAGTGCGGATGGACGTGGACGAGCTGCCCGCTGGCGAGTTCCTGGGCCACGTCCGGCCACGACTTGTAGGCGATGCCCAGCCCGGCGAGCGCCCAGCGCTTGACCACCTCGCCGTCGTCGGCGACGCGTCGGCCGGCCAGCGGCAGGTTCACCGGCTCGCCGGCGATCGACACCGGCCAATGCGTAGGCACTTCGCCCGCGCGCAGGTAGCGCAGCGCCTCGTGGCGCGCCATGTCCTCGGGCGAGGTCGGCGGGCCGTGCAGCGCCAGGTAGTGCGGCGCGGCGACGAGCACGCGGCGGCAATCGGGCAGCAGCGGCAGCGCGACCTGCGCGCTGCCGGCCGGTGGCCCGTAGCGCACGGCGGCATCGACCGGCCGGCGCAGCAGGTCGGTCAGCGGGTCGCCGATCTGCAGGCGCAGCGTCAGCGCCGGATGGCGCTCCTGGAACTGCTCCAGCCACGGCAGCAGCACATGGCGGCCCAGGTCCGAGGGCACGGTCAGGTGCAGCACGCCGCTGAGCGCCTCGCGCCCGGCGAGCGCCTCGTCCCGCCCGTCGGTCAGGGCGCGCAGCGCCGCCCGCGCATGCGGCAGGTAGCGCTGGCCCTCGCCCGACAGCCGCAGGCTGCGCGTGCTTCGCACGAACAGCGGAAAACCGAGCTGCTCCTCCATCCGCTTGAGCGCCGCGCTGGCCGCGGCCGGCGACCAGTCCAGCGCCTTGGCCGCCGCCGTGAGGTTGCCGAGATCGGCGATGCGCACCAGCAGTTCGAGGTCGGTGATCCGGGTCATCGTTCGATTTTCTTTGAAAAAGCTTCGACCACCACCCAGCTCAACTGGCCGGCCATCGCTTCCAGACTGGCGACCATCAAACAACCTGGAACGACGATGACCGCTTCCCTTCTCCCTTCCACCGACCTCTTCACCCCGCTGACCCTCGGCCCGCTGACGCTGCCCAGCCGCGTCGTGATGGCGCCGATGACCCGGGCCCGCAGCACGCAGCCCGGCAATGTGCCCAATGCGCTGATGGCCGCGTACTACGCGCAGCGCGCCAGCGCCGCGCTCATCGTCAGCGAGGCCACGCAGATCTCGCCCCAGGGCCAGGGCTACAGCTTCACGCCGGGCATCCACAGCGAGGCGCAGGTCGAGGGGTGGTGCCTCGTGACCCGCGCCGTGCACCGCGCCGGCGGCCGCATGGTGCTGCAGCTCTGGCATGTGGGCCGGATGTCGCATCCGGTCTTCCACGACGGCGGCCTGCCGGTGGCGCCGTCCGCGCTGTCGCCCGAGGCCCAGGTCTGGGTCGCCGACGAGCACGGCGTCGGCCGCATGGTCGATTGCCCGGTGCCGCAGGCGCTGACGACCGAAGGCATCCGCGCCATCGTCGACGACTTCCGCCGCGCCGCCGCCAACGCGATGCGCGCCGGCTTCGACGCGTGGAGATCCACGCCGCCAACGGCTACCTGATCGACCAGTTCCTGCGCACCACCTCCAACCATCGCGACGACGCCTACGGCGGACCGCGCGCGCATCGCCTGCGCTTCCTGCTGGAGGTCGTCGACGCGGTGGCCGCCGAGGTGGCGCCCGAGCGCATCGGCGTGCGGGTCGCACCCTACATCACCGCCCGCAACATGGCCTGCCCGGACATCATCCCGACCATCCTCGAGGCCGCCGCCGAGCTGTCGCGCCGCGGCGTCGGCTACCTGCACCTGGCCGAGGCGGACTGGAACGACGCGCCCCAGGTGCCGGACGACTTCCGCCGGGCGCTGCGCCGTGCCTTCACCGGCCGGATCATCGTCGCGGGCCGCTACGACGCCCCGCGCGCCGAGGCGCTGCTGGCGTCGGGGCTGGTGGACCTGATCGCATTCGGGCGGCCGTTCATCGCCAATCCGGACCTGCCGGCCCGGCTCGCGGGCCGCCTGCCGCTGGCGAGCTTCGACGGCCAGGCGCTGTTCGGCGGAAGCGCGGCCGGCTACAGCGACTACCCCGCGATCACCGCGACCTGACCCCCCGTCCTCCCCATTCGTGACGGAGTCGGCGCTTCCCTCGCCCGGCAGGGGGAGGGGCGGCCCCCGGGCTTCAGCCCGGCGAGGGATGGACGATGTAGAGTCCGGGCCGCCCGCGTTACAACTTTCAGACATGTCGAGCGCGGCCGGTCCTCCCTCCGCTCACCGCGCCCCTTCATGCGTGTCTGTTCACTGTCATCGGTCAAGAACCGCATCGTCCTCGGCCAGCCGCTCGCCTTCAGCGTGCGCGACGCCGACCGGACCTTGCTGCTGGCGCGCGGGCAGGTCATCGCCGACGAGGCCCAGCTCCGTGCGCTGATGGGCCGCGGCGCGCTGGTGGAGGTCCACGAGCTGACCGAGGCGATGCGCCAGCCGCAGCCGACGCGCTCGCCCGCCTACCTGCGCGACCGCCTGCCCGAGGAATGGGACCGCGGCATGCAGGACGTGCGCAACGCGCTGTCCGCCGCGCCCGACCGCATGGCCGACGCGCTCGACGGCGCGACGACGCTGCTGCTCTCGCTGATCGACAGCTCGCCCGAGGTGGCGCTCGCCCAGGTGGTGCGCCAGCCCGGCACGGGCACCGGGCATTACGGCGTGACGCACTCCCTGCACGCCGCGACCGCCTGCCAAGCGGCGGCGCGCTACCTCGGCTGGGGGCCGGAGGACCAGCGCCGGGCCTTCCAGGCCGCGCTGACGATGAACCTGGGCATGCTGGACCTGCAGGCGCGGCTGTCCAGCCAGGTGTCGCCGCTGACCTCGATGCAGCGCGACGCCATCCATGAGCACCCGATCCGCAGCGTCGAGATGCTGAGCGCCGCCGGCATCGACGACCACGACTGGCTGGAAGCCGTGCTGCAGCACCACGAGACGCCGGACGGCCGCGGCTACCCGCACGGCATCGGCGACATCGGCGAGCTGGCCGAGATGCTGCGCTACGCCGACGTCTACACCGCGCGCCTGAGCAGCCGCGCCAATCGGCCGGCGATGAGCGCGGCGCAGGCCGGCCGCGAGCTCCACCAGATGGCGGCGCAAAGTCCGCTGGCGGCGGCGCTGATCAAGGCCTTCGGCATCTTCCCGCCCGGCAGCCTGGTGCGACTGGCCAGCGGCGAGGTCGGCCTGGTCGTGCGCAATGGCGAGAAGGCGCATCGCCCGATGGTGAGCGTCTTGACCAATGCCAATGGCGAGCCCCGGCACACCCCGGTGCTGCGCGACAGCAGCCGCGACGACCACGCGGTGGTGGCGCTGCTGCCGGCCCACGCCGCGCCGATCCGCCTGTCCGACGAGCGCATCGCGACGCTGATCGCCGGCGCCTGAGGCATTGCCGGCGCGGCACCGGCTCACTCTTGCTTTCGGCCCACCCCGATGGGTGGCACCTGTCGGGGGCCGCCTTCCTATGGGTGGACGCCTTGGCGCGCCCGCCCGCGCAGACTGCGACCCGTTCGATCAAACGGGGGATGCATGTGAGGCGCGAGCTGGAACTGAAGTCGGGAACGTGGCGGGCGGTGGTCGCGCCGGCCCGGGGCGGGCGGCTGCGCTGGCTGGGCCAGGCGCGACCGGGCGGCCACGAGCCGTGGCTGCGACCGCTGATCACCGAGCGCGGCGCGCTGGTGGGCGGCGCGGCGGCCCGGCTCGAGGCGCCGACCGAGGTGGCCGAAGGCATGGACGCCCTGGTCCCGGACCCGATGACCTTCGACCAGCCCTGGCAGGTGACCCAGCAGTTGCCGGACCAGGTGACGCTGATGCTGCATCCCGGCCGCTCGGCGCCCGGCACCTGGGGCTTCCAGGCGAGCCAGACACTGCGGCTGGAAGAACATCGGCTGGAGTGGTCGCTGTCGGTGCGCAACCTGAGCCGCATGCCGCTGCCGGCGCGCTTCGGCTGGCTGATGCACTTTCCCGAGGATTTCGCCGACGCCGCCTGGCTGGACGACACCATGGACCTGGTGCGCCGGATCGAGCGCGGCCGCGTCGAGCTGCGCGAGCCCTGGTGCGGCGTCGCCTCGCTGAGCGGCGCGGGCGGTCGCCTCGTGCTGGCGCGCGCGGCCGCGCCGCTGGACACGCTGCGCTTCGAGCGCCATCCGACGCGCAACTCGGTCCAGCTGGGGCTGTGGACGGCGGACGCGCCGCGGCTGGCGCCGCTGCCGCGCGGCGAGGAACTGACGCTGCGCCTGAGCCTGGACCTGCTGCTGCCGCGACTGCCGCCGCTGCCGACGGGACCGTCCGCGGGGCCGCTGATCCTCTGAGCACGGGCGGCGGCGGGCGGCCCGGCCCCTATACTGCCGCGCGCCGCGCTGCTGCCGCGGCGCCCCCGTTCATGCCGCCGTTGCCGTCCCTCGCCGCCTTGCGGCCCTACCTGCGCGACGCCTTGCGCGACGACCTCGTCGCCGCCGTGGTGGTCAGCGTGCTCCTGATCCCCCAGAGCCTGGCCTACGCGATGCTCGCGGGCCTGCCGCCGCAGGTCGGCCTCTACGCCAGCCTGCTGCCGCCGCTGTTCTACGCGGCGCTGGGCTCCAGTCCCTTCCTGAACATCGGCCCGGTCGCGGTGCTGGCGCTGATGATCATGCAGACGCTGCAGCTGGCGCCGGCCGGCGTCAGCCCCAGTGAGGCCGCCCTGGTGCTGGCCGCCGAGGTCGGGCTGTTCCTCGGTGCCGCGGCGCTGCTGCGCCTGCATGCGCTGGCCGCGCTGCTGTCGGTGCCGGTGCTGCACGGCTTCGAGTCCGGCGCCACCATCGCCATTGCCGCCAGCCAGCTGCCGGTGCTGATCGGCTCGGCCGCCAGCGGCGGCACGCTGCCGGAGCTCTGGCGCTCGCTAAGCGCCCACGGCTTCGACGGGCGCGGCGTCGCGGCGCTGTTCGGCGTCGTCTCGCTGCTGACGCTGGTGGCGGTGCGGCGCCTGCCCAAGGGCTTCGTCTCGCGCATCGCGCCGCTGGCGGTGCTGCTGGCCGGCATCGGCATCGCCTGGGCCTGGGACCCGCAAGGCCTGCCGCGCGTCGGCGAGCTGCCGCCGCTGGCGCTGGTCTTCACGCCGCCGCGGCTCGATCCCGAGCTCTGGGCCGCGATGCTGCCCGGCGCGGCGCTGATCGGGCTGCTGGGCTATGTCTCGAGCCTGGCGGTCGCGGAATCGCTGGCGCGCCGGGTCGGGCAGCGCGTCGATGCGCGGCGCGAGCTGATGGGACTGGCCGCGGCCAACCTGGCGGCCGCGGTGTCCGGCGGCATGCCGGCGGCGGCGAGCTTCTCGCGCAGCGTGCTGATGAGCGACGCGGGCAGCCGCACCCGCATGACTGGCGTCTTCGTCGCCGCGCTGATGGGCGTGGTGCTGCTGACGCTCTCCCCGCTGCTGGCCTGGGTGCCCAAGCCGGTGCTGGCGGCCAGCATCATGGTGGCGGTCCTGTCGGGGCTGAAGTTCGGCCCCTATGCCGACGCCTGGCGCTACGCGCGCGCCGAGGCGCTGCTGATGGTGGCGGTCACGCTGCTGGTGGTCTTCGTCGGCATCACCGCCGCGCTGGGCCTGGGCGTGGCCGGCGCGATCGCGCTGCTGCTGCAGCGCAGCGCGCGGCCGCATGTGGCCCTGATCGGCCGCATCGCCGGCACCGAGCATTACCGCAACGTCGAGCGCCACCAGGTCGTGCTCGACCCCGAGGTGCTGGGCCTGCGCATCGACGAGAGCCTGCTGTTCCTGAACGGCCGCAGCCTCGCCGACGTCGTCCAGGCCCACCTGGACACGCACCCGACGACGAAGCGGGTGCTGCTGCAGATGTCGCCGGTCAACGCCATCGACTTCAGCGGTCTGAGCGCGCTCAAGGAGTTGCACGAGACGCTGGAGCGCCAGGGCCGCCGCCTCGACCTCAGCGAGGTCAAGGGGCCGGTGCTGGACCGGCTCAAGGTCAGCGGCTGGGAGTCCTGGTTCCGCGGCCGGCTGTACCTGTCCCACCACCTGGGCATGCAGGACCGGGAAGGGCGCTGATCGCTCGCGCCTTCCGGCGTCAATGCACGTCGTTCAGGTGCCCATGCCTGCGCGGGTCCGGCATCAGGAAGCAGACGAGGAAGGCGAACAGGCACATCACCGAGACGTAGACGTAGAACGCGCTCTCGACATTCGCCGCCTTGAGGCTGAGCGCCACGTACTCCGCCGAGCCCCCGAAGATCGCGTTGCCGATCGCATAGGAGAGTCCGACGCCCAGCGCGCGGATCTCGGGCGGGAACATCTCCGCCTTGATGAGGCCCCCGATGGAGGTGTACAGCGACACGATGGCCATCGCCACGACGATCAGCCCGAAGGCCGCATAGGGGCTGTGCACGCCCTTGAGCGCCGACAGCAGCGGCCAGGTGCCCAGCGCCCCGAGCAGGCCGAACCACAGCATCGAGGTGCGCCGCCCGATGCGGTCCGACAGGGCGCCGAACAGCGGCTGCATGCACATGTAGACGAACAGCGCCGCGGTCATCACGGTGCTGGCCACCTTCTTGTCCATGCCCACGCTCAGCACCAGATATTTCTGCATGTAGGTGGTGTAGGTGTAGAAGGCCAGCGACCCGCCCGCGGTGAAGCCCAGCACGATCAGGAAGGGCTTCATGTGCTTGCTGAAGAGCTCGCGCATCGATCCGGCTTCCTTGCGCTCGAGCTGCTCGGCCTTGGCGGTCTCGGCCAGCGAGCGGCGCAGGTAGAAGGCGATCACCGCGGTCGCGGCGCCCGCCACGAACGGGATGCGCCAGCCCCAGGCATGCATCTGGGCGTCGGTCAGGGTCTGCTCCAGGATCGCCACCACCAGCACCGCCAGCAGCTGGCCGCCGATCAGCGTCACGTACTGGAAGGACGCGTAGAAGCCGCGCTGTCCGCGCAGCGCCACCTCGCTCATGTAGGTGGCGCTGGTGCCGTACTCGCCACCCACCGACAGCCCCTGGAACAGCCGCGCCAGCAGCAGCAGGGTGGGCGCCATCACGCCGATGGTCTCGTAGGTCGGCATGAAGGCGATGGCCAGCGAGCCGCCGCACATCATGAGGACCGAGATCATCATGGCCGTCTTGCGGCCCTGCTTGTCGGCGATGCGGCCGAACAGCCAGCCGCCGATCGGCCGCATCAGGAAACCGGCCGCGAACACGCCCGCCGTGTTGAGCAGCTGGACCGTCGGGTCGCCCTTCGGGAAGAAGGCGTGCGCGAAATAGATCGAGGTGAAGGCGTAGACGTAGAAGTCGAACCACTCGACCAGGTTGCCGGAGGAGGCGCCGACGATCGCCAGGATGCGATCGCGTTTCTCGTGCGGCGTGTAGTGCCCGGGCTGGCCGGACGCCGGCGGCAGCGCGCCGCCGGTCAGGGGAGGAGTCTTGGCAGTCATGCCGGCAGACTACTCCCGCGATGGAAATCCCTCACGTCCGGTTCGGATGAACCGAACGCCACGCGCACCGCGGTCGGGCTAGCCCACTTCGGCGACCGCCAAGCGCACGCCAAAGGCCAGGAACAGCGCGCCGATGCCCCGGTTGAGCCAGCGGCCCAGGACCTGCGCCCAGGCCTGACCGCGCGCGCGGGCACCCGCGGCGGCGCTCGACCAGGCCAGCAGGTGGCACCACACCATGCCGTTCACATTAAAGATCGCCCCCAGGAAGAGGAAGGCGGCGGCCTTGCTCGGCGCGTCGGCCGAGATGAACTGCGGCACGAAGGCCAGGAAGAACAGCCCGACCTTGGGGTTCAACACATTGGTCAGGAAGCCCTGCGCGAAGATCCGGCGCAGCGGCGATGGCGCCGGCGGGGGCATGCCTTGGAGGGAGCCGGGGGAGCCGCTCTCCGCCGCCGCGGCGCGACGCTTGAAGAGCATCCCCGCGCCGAGATAGATCAGGTAGGCCGCGCCGAGCAGCTTGACCACGGTGAAGGCCGCCGCCGAAGCGGACAGCAGCGCCGACAGTCCCAGCGCCGCCGCCAGCACATGCACGCAGGTGCCGGCCCCGATGCCCAGCGCGGCGGCGGAGCCGGCGCGGAAACCCTGGGTGGCGCTGCGCGCCATGATCAGGAGCGAGTCCGGACCGGGTGTCATGTTGAGCAGCAGCCCGGAGGCGATGAACAGGCCGAGGTCGTGGGTACCGAGCATCGAAGGCGTCTCCCGAAAGGCCGACATCATGCCTGCCCCCCGCCCTTTCCTTCCGGCGCGCGGGCGCCATGCGCCATCACGCCCTTTCCGGGGGACGCCGCGCGCACTGCGCGCGGGAATATCGGCCGCCGCGGGCGCGAATGCCGATTGTTCCGATCTTTTCAACGGAGTGTTGCAAGCGAATGGATTTAAGGGTCAACCCTTATCGCTCATAGTTCAGCCCATCGACACATCGAAACCGCTCCAGGAAATCTCCACCAGGCGACGACTGAAACCTCCGGGCAACCGGCGGAATTCAAGAGAAACCCAGTGGCATCCCAAGCGCAATCGTCGGGTCGAATTCTCCACCCGTGCCCCTTCGCTGATCGCCCTGGGACCGAAACCGAAAGGAAAGATCATGAGCACCAAGAACATCCTCGCTTCCGTCCTGTTCGCTTCCGCCGCCCTAGTGGCCGGCAGTGCGATGGCCAACGACAACCCCCACACCCAGCCGGTCAACACGCCCAGCGCCGTGAGCCGCGCCGAAGTGCTGGCCGACCTGGAGATCTACCGCGAATCGGGCCTGGCCGCCGTCGAGCAGTCGGAGACCTACGGCTACGACAACGCCCGCCGCGATGCCGCCAAGGCTCGCTACGCCGAACTGCGCAGCTCGCCCTACTACGCGACCCTGGTGAAGAAGTTCGGTGGCAGCGCCCCGGCCACCGCCGTCGCCGGCCGCTGAACCCCTGTTTCCTGTCCCCTCCTGAGAGAACTCGAACAATAGATTCCTGAGAGCGATTTTTGGGTCAAGGGCTTCGGCCCTGGTCGGCGGCGGCTCTCCGCACTCCACCCTCCTGTCCGTCGCCGACCGCCTATACCCCCCTCGGATGAGCCACTGCTCGCCGAGGGGGTTTTCTTTTACTTAAGTTGGATTTAAGCCGAATTCAGGGTGATGCGCGAATCGATACTCGTGTCGACCGAGGAGATATTCAATCGATATTCGCCCCGGCGCGCTGAAACGGGGCACCAGAACGCGGCGCAAAAGGCCGATTCGGAGCGGAACGCGCACGACCGTGCGGATTCCCTGAGAATCGCCCGTCGGCCCGCCAGCAGTCCCCCATCTTCCGGGCCGCCAGAGCGAGGGTGTCGATGGACCGGATCGTGCAAATGCGGGCGTTCGCCCGGGTGGTGGAAACCGGCAGCTTCACCAAGGCGGCCGACTCGATGGACCTGCCCAAGGCCAGCTTGACGCGCCTGGTGCAGGCGCTGGAAGCGCGGCTGCGGGTGCAGTTGCTGACGCGCACCACCCGCAAGGTGAGCGTCACGCAGGACGGCGCCGCCTATTACGAGCGCACCATGGCCCTGCTCAGCGAGCTGGAGGCCATCGACCAGGGGATGCTCCACGACCAGAGCAAGCCCCGCGGCCGTCTGCGCGTGGACGTGACGACGCTGACCGGCTCGCGGGTGCTGATCCCGGCGCTGGCGGACTTCCATGACCGCTACCCCGACATCCAGATCGCGCTGGGCGTGAGCGACCGCGCGATCGACCTGCTCGTCGACAACGTCGATTTCGTGCTGCGCGTGGGCGCGGTGCAGGATGCCGGGCTGGTGGCCCGGCGAGTCGGGCAGATCCAGTTCTGCACCTGCGCCGCGCCGGCCTACCTCCAGAAGCACGGCACGCCGCAGGCGCCCCAGGACCTGGACCGGGAGCCGCATCAGGCGGTGGGCTACTTCTCGTCGCGCACCGGGCGGGTGTTCCCCTTCGTCTTCCATCGCGGCGACGAGCGCGTCGAGATCGAGGGCCGTCGGCGGCTCGACGTCAACGACAGCAACGCCTATGTCGCGGCCGGCCTGGCCGGCCTGGGCGTCGTGCAGCTGGCCCGGTACGCGGTGCAGGACCAGCTCGACAGCGGCGAACTGGTGCCGCTGTTCCCCGAATGGCATCACAACGCGGTGCCGGTCTACCTGGTCTATTCGCCCAACCGCTATGTCTCGGCGCGCATGCGCGTCTTCATCGAGTGGGTGGCGGAGACGCTGGCGAAGAAGGGCCTCGGGCCCGATTGACGCGAGCTCAGACGGTCCCGGCGGGCACGCCGCCGGAGCGGCCCACCAGCCACATGACGACCAGCGCCAGCAGCAGCACCCACACCACCACGATCGCGCCGGCCACCTTGAGGTTGCGCGGCAAGCGGCCGCGCTGCGCGGCGGCGCGCTGGCGCGCCCGGGCGATCACCGCCGGCGGCATCAGGCGCAGCACCAGCCAGAAGCCCAGCGGCACCAGGATCAGGTCGTCGAGCAGGCCCAGCACCGGGATGAAATCCGGGATCAGGTCGATCGGGCTGAGCGCGTAGGCGGCGACCGCGATCGCGACAAGGCGCGCCAGCCAGGGCGCCTCGGGATCGCGGGCCGCGTAGAAGACGGTGAGCAGCTCGCCCTTGAGCAGGGCCGCCCAGCGCTTGAGGGATCCGCGTTTCATCCGCGCATCATGCCCTCATCGCGCGAGCGGGGCTCAGTCGGCCCAGATGACTTTCCGGCGCTGACCGATCCAGTTTTCCAGGCGCGGGCCGTAGACCTCGTCGACCCGGTTGCGGCGCACCTTGAACGTCGGCGTGATCAGGCCGTTGTCGACCGTCCACGGCGTGGCCGTCACGATCAGGCACTCGAGCTGCTCGTGCGGGTCCAGGCGCGCATTGACCTTCTCCAGGTGGGCGGCCAGTTCCTGCTCCAGCGCGCCGCGGTCGCGCGCGGCGGCCTCGGGCGACAGCATCGCGATGCCCACCGGCTGCGCGAAGTTGGCGCCGGTCACCGCGCAGGCCTCGATCGCGGGATGCGTCGACAGCCGGTCCTCGATCGGCGCCGGCGACACGTACTTGCCCTTGCTGGTCTTGAAGAGATCCTTCACCCGGCCGGTGATGCGCACGCAGCCCGCGAGCGCGCCCTTGTCGGAGATCTCCGCCTTGTCGCCGGTGTGCAGCCAGCCGTCGGCGGTGAGCGTCTCGGCCGTCAGTTCCGGCTGCTTGTAGTAGCCCAGCATCAGCGCCTGGCTCTTCATCTGCAGCTCGCCGGTGATCGGATCCAGGCGCACCTGCACGCCGTCGTAGGCGGGCCCGACGCTGCCGATCTGGTCCTGGCCCGGCACGGTGATGTGGGACAGCGCCAGGTTCTCGGTCATGCCGTAGCCCTCGTTGATCGGCAGGCCCAGCGCGCGGTACCACTTCAGCAGCGCGACCGGCATCGGCGCGGCACCGCCTGCGGCAAACTTGCATTCGTCCAGGCCCAGCGCCTTGAGGATCTTCCTGCGCACCAGCTTGCCGATGATCGGCAGCTTGAGCAGCCGCTCGAGCTTGGGCTGCGGCACCTTGGCCTGAACGCCCTGCTGAAACTTGGTCCACAGCCGCGGGACCGAGAAGAAGACCGTCGGCCGCGCGCGCTGCAGGTCGGCGGCGAAGGTGTCCAGGCTCTCGGCGAAGTACACCGTCATGCCGGTGTGCAGCCAGCCGTGCTCGACCAGCGCCCGCTCGACCACATGCGCCAGCGGCAGATAGGACAGCATGCGGTCGGACTCGGTCAGCGGGATGCGCTTCAGGCCCGAGCCGATCGCCCAGGCGAAGTTGCCGAACGAGTGCATCACGCCCTTGGGCGCGCCGGTCGTGCCGGAGGTGTAGATGATGGTGGCCAGCTCATCGGCGCCGCGGGTCGGCTTGCCCTTGAGCGGCGGCGTCTCGGCGCAGATCGCGTCCCAGTGGTCGTAGGCGTCCTGCGCGTCCTCCGGCGAGACCGGATAGGAGATGCACGGCAGCCCCAGCGGCACGCCGGGCCGCATGCCTTCCCAGCCGTCGAGCTTGCCGACGAAGAGCAGCTTGGACTCGCTGTGGCTGAGGATCTGGTGGATGGTGTCCGCGGCCAGCGTCGGATACAGCGGCACGCTGACGTAACCGGCCATCCAGATGGCCAGGTCGCTCATCAGCCACCAGGCGCAGTTCTTGGACAGGATGGCGACGCGCGCGCCCGGCTCCCAGCCCTGCTCCAGGCCCAGCGTCTTCAGGTGGGCGGCCATGCGGCGGGCCTGGTCCGCGACTTCCTTCCAGGTGAAGTCCTTCACCACGCCGCCGCCCATCGGCTGGCGCAGCGTGACCCGGTTCGGCGTGTCGAGCTCCCAGGCGTACAGGCGTTGCAACGCGAGGGAATCAGCCGGCAGGCGGGTCGTGGACATCGGGGGTCTCCTTGTTGTGATGGTGCTGAAACCGGACGGAATCAGCGCCGGAGACTACGCCGGCCCGCGCGAGGCAACGAGCGGGTTTCTTCGATGACCGTGATCGACTTGGCACCCTAAACCAGGGTTTCCTTTGGACACGGGGGGGAGGCGCTCAGCCCTTGGCGGCCGCCGCCTCGAGCTCCGCCGCGACCAGCGCCTCGAGCGCCGGCAGCAGCAACTCGTCGCCCACTTCTCTGGACACCGGCGCGCCATCGAGCGCCGCGGCGCCTTCGCGCTTGAGCTTGGCGACCCACTGGCCGGCTTCCTTGCCCTGCGCCAGGCCGGTGCTCTGCAGCAGCAGGGTGCCGTCGGCGGCGAGCAGCTTGAAGTAGAAGAGCCCGTCGGACTCGCGGTACTGCTTGAACGCGGGGACGGTCGACTTGGCCTTGACCGCCTGCGCGACCGGCGCGGCCAGCGGCTGGAAACGGCGCAGGCCGACGGCCTCGCGGGCACGGGCCAGCAGCGGCGCGGCGATGGCGCGGGCCTTGGCGGCGCCCTCCATCAGGATGGCCTCGATCTTCTCGGGATTGGCCATCAGCGCGTCGTAGCGCTCGCGCATCGGGCCGATCTCGGCGTCGACCAACGCGAACAGCTGGTCCTTGGCCTCGCCCCAGGACAGGCCGCCGTGCAGCGCCGCGCGGAAGGCCTGGCGCTGCGCCGGCGTGGCGAACGCGTCGTAGATCTGGACCAGGTGCGAGCCTTCGGTCTCCTTGGGCTCGCCGGGCAGCCGCGAGTCGGTCACGATCTTGGAGATCGCCTCGCGCAGCGCTTTTGCGCCGCCTTCGAACAGCGGGATCACGTTGTCGTAGCTCTTGGACATCTTCCGGCCGTCCAGGCCCGGCAGCAGCTCCATTTCCTCGTCGATGCTGGCCTCGGGCAGCACGAACAGCTCGGCCTTGAACGTGTGGTTGAAGCGCTGCGCGACGTCGCGCGCCATCTCGATGTGCTGCGCCTGGTCCTTGCCGACCGGCACGCGATGGGCGTTGAACATCAGGATGTCCGCGGCCATCAGGATCGGATAGCTGTACAAACCCATCGTGATGCCGGCGTCCGGGTCCTCGCCCGCGGCGACGTTGGCATCCACCGAGGCCTTGTAGGCATGGGCGCGGTTCATCTGGCCCTTGGAGGTGACGCAGGTCAGCAGCCAGGTCAGTTCGGGGATCTCGGGGATGTCGCTCTGGCGGTAGAACACCACCCGGCTCGTGTCCAGGCCGGCGGCCAGCCAGGTGGCGGCGATCTGCAGGCGCGAGGCCTCGATGCGGGCCGGCTCGTCGCACTTGATCAGCGCGTGGTAGTCGGCCATGAAGAAGAAGCTCTCGACGCCGGGCTCGCGGCTGGCCGCGATGGCGCGGCGCACCGCGCCGACATAGTTGCCGAGGTGCAGGGTGCCGGTGGTCGTGATGCCGGTCAGGACACGCAGGGTCATGGGAGCTCGTCGCCGTCGTTTCGCAAAACGGCGATTGTCCCGCAAAGGCGGACCGGCGCGGGCCCCCTCCAATGGCGATGCGTTGGGGGAGGCGCCGGGGAATGCGTGGGGGGACCCCTTGAGGGGGACGCCGGGGAGGCGCGTCAGCCCAGCGTCGCCATCGGCTCGCCCAGGCGCACCGCGCTGCCGGGCTGCCAATGCGCGTTGAACTGCATCGGCAGGTGCTTCGGGAACAGCATCACGACGGTCGAGCCGAGCAGGAAGCGGCCCATCTCGGCGCCACGCTCGTAGCTGAAATGCTCGTTCTCGTAATGCCAGGTACGGGGACGGCCCGGTCTTGGCGGATTGACGACGCCATGCCAGACCGTGGCCATCGAGCCGACGATGGTCGCGCCGACCAGCACCAGCACCCAGGGACCGAATTCGCCTTCGAAGAGGCAGACCACGCGCTCGTTGCGCGCGAACAGCCCCGGCACGCCGCGCGCGGTGACCGGGTTCACCGAGAACAGGTCGCCCGGTACATGCACCATGCGCACCAGGCGGCCGCCACAGGGCATGTGGATGCGGTGGTAGTCGCGCGGGCTGAGGTAGATCGTCGCGAAGTGGCCGTCGCGGAACTGCGCGGCCAGGTGCTGGTCGCCGCCCAGCAGCGCCGCCGTCGAATACTGGTGGCCCTTGGCCTGGAAGAGCTGGTCCGCGCGGATCGGGCCGAACTGGCTGATGGCGCCATCGACCGGGCAGATCAGCGGCGCGTCCGCCAGCGGGCGGGCGCCGGGCTTGAGCGCGCGGGTGAAGAACTCGTTGAAGCTCGCGTAGGCCGCGGGATCGGACTCGGCCGCCTCGGCCATGTTCACGCCGTAGCGGTCGATGAATCGCCGGATCGTCCAGGTCGTGAAGCCGCCCAGTTCCGCGCTCGCCAAGCGCCCGGCCAAGCGCGTCATGGCCAGCTTGGGCATCAGGTATTGAGGCAGGACGGCAAGGCGATCGGACACAGCGGTGGGCCCCCGGAAGGGCGGGAAAAAGGGTGGCGGATTCTAGGCGGGCAAGGAACGGTCCCGCACCCGGGTTGGTCCCGGGCGGCGCGCGTCCCCCGGTACCATCGCGGTTTCCCTCTTCTGCACCCCTCTGCCCCCCGATGGCCGCCCCCGAGCACCAGCACAGCTCGTTCTACAAGTTCGTCCGCCTGGACGACACGACCGCGCTCGCCCAGCGCCTGCGCGAGCTCAACCAGACCCTCGGGAACACCATCGGCGGCAACCTGCTGCTGGCGCCCGAAGGCATCACCGGCGCACTCGGCGGCCCCGTGCCGGCGCTCGACGCCTACGAGGCCGCCTTGCGCGCCGAACCTCCCTTCGCCGACCTGCGCTTCAAACGCAGCTTCTGCACCACGCGGCCGTTCACGCTGCTCAAGGTGCATGAAAAGCCGGAACTCGTGGCCTTCGGACTGGACGGCGTCACCGGCCTGGCCGACCCGCGCGACACCCACGTCTCGCCAAGCGAATGGCGCGAACTGATCCGGCGAGACGACGTCGTCGTGCTCGACAACCGCAACCACTTCGAATTCACGCTCGGCCACTTCGAAGGCGCCATCGACCCCGGCGTGCGGCACTTCCGCGACTTCCCCGCGTACGTGGCAGCGCACGCGGAAACCTGGCGTCGCGAGGGGAAGACCGTCGCCATGTACTGCACCGGCGGGATCCGCTGCGAAAAAATGTCCGGCTGGATGGCCGAGCGCGGCTTGACGGTGCGGCAGCTCGATGGGGGCATCCTCAACTACTTCGAACAGATGCCCGATGCCGAGGTGGATTGGCGCGGAGAGTGCTTCGTCTTTGACAAGCGCATCGCGATCGACACCCAGCGGAGGGAGACCGATACGACGGCGGAAGAGGTCTATGGGGATGATCCGGCCGAGGCTTGGCGATTGGCGCGGGCGAGGCGCTTGGATCCCTCGAAAGGCTGATCCACTCCGTTTGGCCAGGCGCGGGCACTCCACGACGCGGGGGGCATCACGTCCGTGAACCCCCCGCATCGTTCCGGCCCCACAAGCACTCGCTGACGGCGGGCCTTGGCGAAGCGGCCGGGGTGGTCGCCGGCGAGGTCTTTCGTGAGCGCGGGACGGGCGCTCGCTGACGTAGGGCCTTGGCAGAGCGGCCGGGGCGGTCAGCCGGTGAGGTCTTCCGTCAGGCGCAGGCGGCGGGGGTTGCGGATGTCGATGACCGCGGTGTGGGCAGCCTTGTCGTGCAGGCCCTGGCGATTGGCGTCCCACAGGATCTGCAGGAAGCCCATGCCGCCCGTGGTGGCGCCGGCCGCGTAGCCACCGTAGCGGCGCACGCAGAGCATCGGCTTGAGCGGCTTGCCAGTGAGCTCGACGATGCGCAGGCCCATCAGCTTCTTGCCCGGCGTCTGGCCCGGCCAGATCAGCGGGAAAGCAACGAAATACGCGAAGGCCCAGGCCAGGTTCAGGCCCACCAGCTCCCACCAGTGCCGCAGCTTCTCGATCGGCGAGCGCTTGGCCTCGTCCTTGAGCTTGCGGACCTCCTCCTGCAAGGCCTTGATGCGCACCCGGTCGGCCTTGCGCTGCAACTCCCGGTCGTGCTCGAGCCGCGCCAGATCCAGTTCGCCCGCGCTCGCGGCCGAGGCCGCCGCGGCGACCGCGGCTTTCACCAGGTCCTTCGTCTCGGCACCGGCCTCGTCCGACTCGTCGTCCGAGCGGTCGTTCCGGTCGGGGGAAGCGGCGGCGACGGCCTCGCGGCGCGCCTGCTTCGTCGGCTCGTCGATGTGCTCCATCGTGCTCGAGTACAGCCCGAACGCGACCAGGCACAGCGCCGGCGCCCAGCCGAGCCAGCCGCTGTCCGCCCGCAGCTCGCCGCGCGAGGCGCGCTGGTGCTTGTGCCAGCGCCACGCGATCCAGCAGAAGCCCGCCAGCAGCGGCGTGTTGCCGAAGTTGGAAAGCACCGTCACCAGGGTCACGTCGACCGCCATCGCCTTGGCGCGCTGCCACGGCGAGGCCAGCGGCAGGCCCAGCAGCGCGGGCGCGACGTTGAGGTCCTCCGGCGTGATCCAGTCGCGCGGGTCCTGCGGCGCCTCGCCGGTCGCAGCGCTCGGGGCGGTC
>NZ_VOSR01000489.1:0-795 GCF_007997345.1 Mitsuaria sp. TWR114 | reverse complement strand
TCTATGCCGAGGTGGTCGCCGCGCGCGACACCTATTTCAAGGCGCAGGAGAAGCTGCTGCACCTGTCGCGCGGCGAGAACTCCGACGCGGAGGCGCGAGCCTTCTTCCGCGCCGAGTCGCGCAGCAGCTTCAACGCCTGGGTGCGGGCGATCGAGCGCAGCGCCGACTACAACGCCGCCGGCAGCGAGCAGTCGCGCAAGGACGCGGAGGCGGACTACGCGGCCGGACACGGCTGGAGCGTGTCGCTGACGCTGGTGTCGGTGCTGGTGGCCGTCGGCCTGGCGCTGCTGCTGCTGGGGCATGTGCGGCGCCTGCTGGGCGGCGATCCGGCCGAGGCGGCCCGGCTGGTGCGGCAGGTCGCCGAGGGCGACCTCAGCGGAGACATCCGCGTGCGTCCCGGTGACCAGCGCAGCCTGATCGCGGCGCTGCATGCGATGCAGCTGAGCCTGCGCCAGGTGGTGGGCGGCGTGCGCCAGGGCAGCGAGTCGGTGGCCAGCGCCAGCGCGCAGATCGCCATGGGCAACAGCGACTTGAGCCAGCGCACCGAGGAACAGGCCAGCGCGCTGGAGCAGACGGCGGCGACGATGACCGAGCTCGGCGAGACGGTGCATCAGACCTCGGAGAACGCGCAGCAGGCCGATCGCCTGGCGCGCTCGGCCAGCGAGGTGGCGCAGCGCGGCGGCGCGGTGGTGGCGCGCTTCGTCGACACGATGCGCGGCATCGACGAGAGCAGCCGCCGCATCGCCGACATCATCGGCACCATCGACGGGATCGCGTTCCAGACCAACATCCTGG
>NZ_VOSR01000488.1:0-3585 GCF_007997345.1 Mitsuaria sp. TWR114 | reverse complement strand
CGCCGCGCGCATTGACCGTCACGGTCGCTCCCGGCGGCTGCCGGGTCTGCATGTAGTGCTCCTGTCCGTTGAAGCGATAGGTCACGTCCCAGTACTGCGGGTTGCCGCCATTGGGCGCCGCGCCGCAGCGCTGCACGTTGCGCACGTCGTTGCGGTTCACGTTGCTGCCCACCACCGCGCCGCCGATCGCGCCGGCCGCGGTCGTCACCGCCTGCCCGCTGCCGCCGCCGAACTGATGGCCCAGGATGCCGCCCAGCACGCCGCCGATCACCGCGCCGCCGACGTTGGGCCGGTCCCGCACTTCCTTCTGCTCGATCCAGCAGCGTTGCTGCTCGTTGCCCATCACGGCGCGCACCGAGACCACCTGCGCCTGGTACAGCGCCTCCTCGCCGCGGCGGTAGTAGGTGGGCTGCGGCTCGGGACCGTAGCGGTCGCGACCGACCTCGGCGCGCTCGTCCACGCGCCGCGCCGAGCTGATCCGGTTGTCGAGGCCCATGGAGCGCAGCGACGGGTAGCTGCCCGGCTGCAGCACGCGGCAGCGGCCGCGATAGTCCGGGTCCTCGCAGACCTCCCAGCGCTCGCCGCGCACCTCGATCGAGGACGCGCGGTCGTTGAAGCCGATCTCCTTGAGGAAACGCACCTGCGTGTCGATGCCGCCGGTGCGGCCGCGGAATTGCTCGTCCTCGTAGAAGGTGATGTCGGCCATCGCCTGGCCGGCCAGGACGCAGGCGGCGGCCGCGACGGCCGCCTTCATCGTGCGGGAGCTGCAAGGCTTCATGACGATCCCCATCGTGTTGATGCGATGCCTCCACTGTGGTCCAGCGGCGCGCCGGGGTCTGTCGGGCCGCGCTGGCCCGGGCTGTAGGACGCCACGCCGCATCGGGGCCTCTCAACGTTCCGACTGCAGCCGCGGCAGCAGCAGCTCGAACATCGTGCCCTGCCGCGCCCGCGACGCGCCGATCAGCGAGCCGCCATGCGCGCGCGCCACGCGCTCGGGCTCTTCCAGCCCCGGGCCGACCAGGGCCGAGGACATGCCCGACACCGGTTCGGTGCCGCCGAACAGGTGGATGGCGGCCTCGGGTTCGAGCACGCGATCGAAGCTGATGCGCAGCGTCAGCGAGCGATGCGCCGCGCCGTCGACCTGGATGCGGATCCCGCAGTCGCCGGCATGCGTGGCGCCTTGCATGATCAGCCGGTCGATGGCCTGGGCCATCAGTTCCGGATCGAAGTCGCCGGTGGTGTCGCCGACGCGTTCGAACGCGGGCGGCACCCACATCACCGCCTGGTTGCTTTCGACGTCCAGGCGCTGTGCCGCCAGCGTGGCCAGGTCGCCGCGCACCGGCTGCACCTGCAGCAGCTCGCAGGGCCGCCGCGCCAGGCTGCCCAGGTGGTCCACCTGGCGCCCGAGCAGCGTCGCCGCCGCCTTGACGCGCTGGCCGGCCTTCTGCAGCGAGGGCGACTCGGTCTGGCGGATCAGCAGCTCGGCGTTGAGCATCATGACCGACAGCGGGCTGCGGATGTCGTGGCTGAGCGCGCCCAGCATCAGCGCGTTCACCCGCGCCAGGCGTTCCTGCTCGACGATGCGCTCGGCCAGCATCAGGCGCTGGCGGTGCAGGTCGGCGAAGACCGCGACCTTGCTGCGCAGCACATGCGCGTCGACCGGCTTGTAGATGAAGTCGACCGCGCCGGCCTCGTAGCCCTTGAAGCTGCGCTGCGCCTCCTGGGAGCCGGCGGTCAGGAAGATGATCGGCACGTGCCGGGTACGCTCCGCCCCGCGCATCAGCTCGGCCAGGGTGAAGCCGTCCATGCCCGGCATCTGCACGTCCAGCAGGGCCAGCATCACGTCATGCACCAGCAGCAGTTCGAGCGCGGCGGGACCGGATTCCGCCGTCAACACGCGCAGCCCCGAGTCGGCCAGCAGCGCCTTCATCGCGAGCAGGTTCTGCGGCTTGTCGTCCACCACCAGCACGCTGATCTCATCGGCCACGTCGTTCTCCCAATCGTTGGTCTTGAATGTCTGACAGGGGCATTGGGCAAACGGCATGCCCATTTCGCCCCAGGGCTTACCCGCCCCCAATCCTCGCCCCGTGACTCCGGAGCGGGTGAGGTCGGCAGAGTACGATCGCGGCCGCCGCGCCACCCCGCGCACCCTTCTCCCCGCATCACGGCGTCAACCGCGCCCAAGAGGACCCGATGAAACAGAACAGCGCCGCCGTCGAAGATCTCCTGTCCACCCAGCGCGACCGGGTGCTCGCCGAATGGCAGGCCGAACTCGCCGCCAGCGGCCGCGCGCTGGCCAGCGAAGGCCGCGAGACCGGCGAACTGCTGGACGCCCTCCTCGCCGGCGTGCGCGCCACCGGCAACACCGAGAATTTCGACGATGCGCCCTGGGCGCCTTTGCGCGAGGTGCTGGCGAGCCTGTCGCGCTCGCGCGCCGCCCAGGGATCGACCGCCGCCGACACCAGCCGCTTCGTGCTGGCGCTCAAGAAGCCGCTGTTCGCCGGCCTGCAACGCCGCTTCAGCGACCAGCCGGCCGCACTCGTGGACGCCACCTGGGAGGTGTCCTCGCTGCTGGACCACATGGCGCAGCACACCGTCAGCACCTACCAGCGCACCCGCGAGGACATCATCGCCCGCCAGCAGCAGGAGCTGCTGGAACTCTCCACCCCGGTCGTCAAGCTGTGGGACGGCGTGCTGGCGGTGCCGATGATCGGCACGCTCGACAGCGGCCGCACCCAGCTGGTCATGGAGACGCTGCTGCAGCGCATCGTGGAGACCGGCTCCGCGCTGGCGATCATCGACATCACCGGCGTGCCGACCGTCGACACGCTGGTCGCGCAGCATCTGCTCAAGACCGTCACCGCCATCCGGCTGATGGGCGCGGACGCGATCATCAGCGGCATCCGGCCGCAGATCGCGCAGACCATCGTGCACCTGGGCATCGACCTGGAAGGCATCACGACCAAGGCGACGCTGGCCGACGCGCTGGCGCTGGCGATGCGACGCGCCGGCTTCGTCGTCTCCAGGGCCAAGGCCGCCCCGGGCGCCATGAGCGGAACGGCCGGCACGGGCGGCGCCGCATGACGACGCGCATCCCCATCCTGCGCATGGGCAGGACGCTGCTGGTCACCATCCAGGTCGACCTGCAGGACCAGACCGCGATGGCGCTGCAGGACGACCTGGCCAACCGCATCCAGGAGACCGGCGCGACCGGCGTGCTGATCGACATCTCCGCGCTGGAGATCGTCGACTCCTTCATCGGCCGCATGCTGGCCGGCATCTCCGGCATCGCCCGGGTGCTGGGCGCAAACTCGGTGGTCGTCGGCATGCAGCCGGCGGTCGCCATCACGCTGGTGGAGCTGGGCCTGTCGCTGCCGGGCGTGAGCACCGCGCTGGACGTCGAGCGGGGCATGGCGCTGCTGCGCCGCGCCGACGCCCTGGCGCAGGCCGGGCTGGACGAGGACGAGGCCGCATCGACCGACGACATCGAGGAGCCGCCCGGTGCCGGCCGCTGAGTCCGCCGGCGCGCTGCCGATCCGCGTCGAGTCCGACATCGTGCTGGCGCGCCAGCTGGTGCGGCGCCTG
>NZ_VOSR01000487.1:0-2660 GCF_007997345.1 Mitsuaria sp. TWR114 | reverse complement strand
GCGGTCCAGCGCCAGGTCCTGTTCACGGGATCAGAAGAGTTCGACGTCGCTGAGGTGGCTGGCCTCGGCCATGCGGCCTTGCGCGACCAGCGTCGCGTGGCTCTGCACCTGGTTCCGGCCGGCGCCCTTGGCGTGGTAGACCGCCTTGTCGGCGCGCTCGAAGGCCGCGGCCGGCGAGTCGCCGCTGCGGATCTGCGTGAAGCCAATGCTGACCGTGATGCGGCCGACCTGCGGGAAGGCGTACTGGGCGGTGTTGAGGCGGAAGCGCTCGAAGGCGTGCGCGGCGTCGGGTTCATCCTCGCAGCGCATCAGCACGACGAACTCCTCGCCGCCGAAGCGATAGAGCAGGTCGTTGAAGCGGAAGCTGCTGCGCATCAGCCGCGACAGCAGCAGCAGGACCTCGTCGCCGATCAGGTGACCGAAGCGGTCGTTGATCGACTTGAAGTGGTCGATGTCGATCACGCCGATCCAGTAGCGTGGATGCACCGCGGCATGGCGGCGGTCCTGACCGGGCTCCTCGGGCTTGGCCTCCTCGGCCTGGATCCGCAGCGGCAACTCCGAGACGGCCTTCAGGAAGCTCTCATCGAAGGTCTTGCGGTTCAGCAGGCCGGTCAGCGTGTCGCGCTCGCTGTAGTCCAGCAGGCCCTGGAAGTTGTGATAGATCCGCAGCACGCTGCTGACCATGCGCTGCGCCTCGGTCTTGAGCCGGCGCGCGGTGTGCAGCTCCAGCACGCCGACCACGTCGCGTTCGGTCGCCAGCGGGAACAGCGTCACCCACTCGTTGTTTTCGCGCTGCTGCAACACGCTGCGCTGCGTCAGGCATTCGAGGCGGCGCGGATGCTCGGCCAGCCGGGGGAGGGTCTCGGGATCGACCCAGAGCGAGTCGGCGGTGGCGACGGCGTCGCCGGCGTGCAGCCGGGCGCGCGTCAGCCAGCGCTGCTGGCCGGGCTCGCCGACGCAGCGATAGATCGCCACGGCGGCCGCAGGGCCATTGAGCAGGTCACGCAGCGCGGTGACCAGGGTGACGTCCATGACGTCGCGGTCACGGAAACCCGTCAGCTCGGCAAGATGGTCGACTACCCCGGACATGGTGTTTGCAGCGTGGAGGGAGGATCCAGGCGCCGGCAACCACCGATGGTCCGGGGGCCCGGACGCTACGCCCTCGCCGGCTTTCCGGCGGAATGGTGCGAAGTGTATCGGGCGATCAGGCCGAGCAGGTGCTCCTCGTCATAGGGCTTGCCCAGGTAATCCTCGACTCCGAGCCGTTGTGCATAGTCGCGGTGTTTCTGAGCGATGCGCGACGTGATCATGATCACGGGCAGCCCCGCCAGACGCGCGTCGGCACGCAGGTTGCGGACCAGGTCGAAGCCGTCCATGCGCGGCATCTCGATGTCCGACAGCACCAGTTGCGGCAATTCCTCGCCGGCCAGGCGCTCCATCGCATCCAGGCCGTCCTTGGCCAGCAGCACGCGGTAGCCCTCGCGCTCCAGCAGGCGCTGGGTGACGCGGCGCACGGTCAGCGAGTCGTCGACCACCATCACCAGCGGCGCGAGCTGCTCGGTGGCCGCCTCGACCACCACCTGGCGCGCGGCCGCCTCGGCGTCGTGCACGCGCTGCTGCGCGGCATGGCCGTAGCGGTTGGCCAGCGCCACCGGGTTGTAGATCAGCGCCACATCGCCCGAGGCCAGCAGGCTGATGCCCGCCAGGCCCGGGACCTGCATCAGCTGCGGGCCCAGGTTCTTGACGACGACTTCCTGGTTGCCCAGCACTTCGTCGACGTGCAGCGCCAGGCGCTGCTGGGCGCTGTGCACCAGCGCCACCGGCAGGGTCTTGCCATGGGCGACGCCGCGGTCGCTGTGGTGCATCAGGCCGCCCAGCCAGTAGAAGGGCATGCGTTCGCCGGCGGCCATCAGCGCGCCGTCGACATAGGCCTGCTCGACCGTCTCGACCGGCAGGCGCTGCACCGACAGCATCAGGCTGGCCGGCACCGCGACCTTGCGGTCGCCGTAGCGCAGCACGACGACCTGCGTCAGCGCCGTCGTCAGCGGCACGCGCAGCTCGAAGCTGGCGCCCTGCCCCGGCGAGGACTGCGTCAGCACGTAGCCGCCGAGCGTGTTCACTTCGGAGCGGACCACGTCCATGCCGACGCCGCGGCCCGCCATCTCGGTCAGCGATTCGGCGGTGGAGAAACCCGGCTCGTAGATCAGGTCCATCAGCTGGGCGTCGTTCAGGTCCTGACCCGGCTGGATCAGGCCCTGGCTCTCGCCGCGGGCGCGGATGCGCGCCAGATTCAGGCCGGCGCCGTCATCGCTGAAGCGGACCTGGATCTCGTTGCCTTCCTGGTGCAGGTTCAGCACGATGCGGCCCACCGGCGCCTTGCCCGCCTGCTGGCGGACATCCGGCGTCTCGATGCCGTGCACGACGCTGTTGCGCAGCAGGTGCTCGAAGGCGCCGGTCAGGCGCTCCAGCACCGCGCGGTCCAGTTCGACGCCGCCACCGCGGATCTCGAGCTGGGCCTGCTTGCCGCTTTCGCGGGCGGCCTGGCGGACCACCCGGTGCAGGCGCTCGCCCAGGCTGCTGTCGAACTCGACCATCCGCGTGCGCAGCAGGTCATCCTGCAGCTCGCGGGTCAGCCGGGACTGGCCGGCCAGTTCGTCTTC
>NZ_VOSR01000486.1:0-7385 GCF_007997345.1 Mitsuaria sp. TWR114 | reverse complement strand
AAGACGACGTCGCCTTCGAGGATGGTCGGCCGCATCGAGCCGCTGGGCACCGGATTCCAGTCCGCGATCGCGGTGCGGAAGAACAGGAAGCCGACCAGGAACAGCAGGAAGCCGCGGTTCTCGCGCAGCAGCTCGCGCAGACGGGCGATCGGGGGATGCTTCGGGGACGACATGCGACACGCTCCGGGTCTCGGTGGATGAGCGCCCAGTGTGGGTCGCGCCGATCGCCGCCATCGCCCGCGCTGCGGTGGATGGCGGGAAATCGCGGGCGGATGGCGGTGGGCGCGCGGTCGACAGCGCGCGGTCGACCGCCAGCGTCAGCGGCCGCCGGCCACGCAGGCCGGTGCCTTGTCTTCCCAGCTTTCGACCCTCGCCTCGGTGAGCTTCGGGTCGGTGGTGACCAGCGAATCCAGCTTGATCGGCGCCGGCGGGAGGCCCGCCAAGCCGTTCGGGTGCGTGGCCACCTGCCAGGCATCGGTCCGGCTCAGCAGCTTGAAGGCCCAGTCGTCGGCCGACCACTCGCTCGCCAGGCTGAGCATCGACGGCGCGGCATCGCCCCGCGTCGGCCCGGCCATCTGCGTGCAGACGGCAGCCCGGCGCACGATCGCCTCCGCCGTCGGCCCATGCCCCATCCGCAGCCAGCCGCCCTGTCGATAGAGCTCCCAGGCCGTCCGGTCGCAGGGCTCCCCGCGCGTCGCGACCAGCAGCCCATCCTCCGGGTCGAGCACCACCTCGTCCTTGCCGAAGAAATACGTCATGTCGGCGGAGCCGCCGTCCCGCGAGCTGACGATCAGCACCGCCAGTCGGGTCAGGCGCTTCAGGTGCTCGCGGTCCTGGCACTTGGGTGGCGGCGCCTCGTGGGCGCAGCGGTTCAGCAGCTCGACCTGCCCGATGCTCAGCGCCTTCCAGTGCGCCTGCGACGCGGCGGCGAAACGGTCGGCGCAGCTCAGCGGCTTGGGCGCGTTGGGATCCTCGCCGCGCATCCACAGCAGCGACATGACCAGGCCCGCCGTCAGCAGCGGCGCGATCAGCATCGGGATCGCCTGCGTCAGCATGGACGCGCCGGCGAGCTGGGCGAAGCGGCGGCGGACCGTCATCGGAGCTGGCCTCCGTGACGCTCCGCGATCGCGCGCACCGCGGCCCGCTGCGAGGCGCTCAGCCGCGCATGCAGGCCCAGCGGCAGGTTGAGCACGGTGCGGGCCGCAGCCCGATGAAGGAGTAAGTCGCCCGCGGTGTAGCCGAAGCGGCGGCTGCCGCGCGGATGGACGACATCGTCGAACCAGGTGCCGCCGACGATGCCCGCCGCCTCGAGCGCCACCACGGCGGCGTCCCGCGACGCCGCGTCGGGCAGCAGCAGCGGATAACGCAGCAGCACGGCGCCGGGCGCGCGCACTGGCCATTCCCAGCCCGGCAAGTTGGTCAGCAGCGCGTCGAAGTCGGCGGCCTGCGCGCGGCGCAGCGCATGGATCGCGTCGAAGCGACGCGCCTGCGTCCATCCGACCGCGGCGCTCAGCGGATGCAGGCCGGCGCGGTAGTCGGGCTGCGTGTCGCCGGCGACCTCGCTGTCCGGCGTCTTCGCCACCACGCCCAGCATCCGCGATGGCGCGCGCAGCAGCGCGGTCAGCGCGCTCAGCGCCGGGCGCGGCAGGCTCATCGTCAAGCGGTGCCAGCACAGCGTCAGCAGCTGCCGCAGGACCGTGCCGGTCGACGGCGCCCGCAGCGCCGGCAGGCGCGCCGCGAAGCGCGCCCGCGACGGCGGGTGATGGATGACCAGCGCGCCGCCGATGCCGGTGGTCAGCGGCTTGGAGTACTCGAAGCTGAAGAAGGCCGCATGGCCCAGCGTGCCGACGGGGCGGCCCACCGCGTCGGTGCTGCCCCACGCGTGGGCGGCGTCCTCGACGAAGACGACGTCGGGGTGCTGGATGCGCAACTCGTCCAGGCCCTCGGTGACCAGGCCGAAGTTGTGTGGCACCACGACCAGCCGCGTCTCGTCGCTGATGGCTTCGGAGATCGCATCGGGCGTGGGGTTGAAGTCGTCACGCGCGATGTCGACGTAGCGGACCGTCAGCCCCAGGTGCATGAAGACATTGGGCACGACCACGCAGGTGTAGCCCGGCAGCAGCACTTCCGAGCCGGGCGGCAGGTCCAGCGACGCGGTGAAGGCGTGCAGCGCCGCGCGGCCGCTGCCGAACAGGCGCACCTCGCCGTCGACCGCCGGGTCCAGGCCCAGGCTGCGCGCGAAGGCGGCGCGGAAGTCCTCGAGGCTGGCGGTGCCGCGCCACAGCCAGTGCCACAGCGCCACCGGCAGGTCGCGCCAGCGCAGTGCGCCGGCGACATGACCCTTCATGAGGACGACGACGGCGGACGCGCGCCGTCGACCCGGTGGAGCGGCCGGGCCGGCACGCCGCCGTAGACCCAGCCGCCGGGGAGGTGGCCGCGCACCACGGCGTGCGCGGCGACCACCGCGCCGTCCTCGATCACGCTGCCGGGCAGCACCGTCACGCGGGCGCCGAGGAACACGTTGCTGCCGATGCGGATGTCGGCGCGCTGGTAGTGCTCGCGGAAGAGGCCGGTGGCGGTGACCGCGTTGGACTCGCAGAACAGCATCAAGCCGGGGCCGATGGCGACGTCGTCGCCGATGGTGAGCCGCTGCTGGCCGATCAGCAGGTAGCCGCCCGGCGCGATGTGGCTGCGCACGCCGATGCGGAAACTGCCGGGGCCGCTGGCCAGCAGCTGGACGTCGCGGTACAGGATGGATCCCGCGCCGAGCGCGCTGCCCGCGCCGCAGCGCACCCGGGCGCCGGGATGGATCTGGGCGCGGGTGCCGACGCGCAGCCCCAGGCACGCCGCGACGCGCGCGCGGATCCGCGCGCGCACCGCATCCAGCGTGTAGCCCAGCAGCATCGCGTTGGTGGCCTTGTCCAGGGGTTGATCGGAAGGGATGAGATCGGTGACGGCCCGGGCGCGCGCGGCGCTCAGGCCAGCGCGGCGCGCAGCGCGGCGACGACCTCGTCCTGCTGCGCCTCGGTGAGGTCGGCGCTCATCGGCAGGCTCATCACGCGGCGCGCCGCGGCCTCGGCATGCGCCAGCGGCGTCGCGATGCGGCAGCGCTGCTCATAGGCGGGCTGGCGGTGCAGCGGCTTCGGATAGTGGATCGCGGTCGGGATGCCGGCCTGCTTGAGCGCCTCGGCCACCGCGTCGCGGCGGTCCACCTGCACGGTGAACTGGGCCCACACGCAATCGCGGTCCTCGCGCACGGCCAGGCGCTGCAGCGGCAGCTCGCCAATCAGCTGCTGATAGCGCTCGCCGATGGCCAGGCGCTGCGCGATCTCCCAGTCGAAGCGTTCCAGCTTGCCCAGCACCACCGCGCACTGCAGCGTGTCCATGCGCCCGCCGACGCCCACCCGCGTGTGGGTGTAGCGCTGGCTCTGACCGTGGACGCGGATCTCGCGCGCGGCCTGCGCCAGCGCGTCGTCATCGGTGAACAGCGCGCCGCCGTCGCCGTAGCAGCCCAGCGGCTTGCTGGGGAAGAAGCTGGTCGCGCCCCAGGTCGAGAGGCCGCAGCTCTTGCGGCCCTTGTACGTCGCGCCAAAGCTCTGCGCCGCGTCCTCGATGACCGGGATGTTCCCGTGCCGCGCCGCGATCGCGTTGATCGCGTCCATGTCGCACACCTGACCGTACAGGCTCACCGGCATGATCGCCTTCGTGCGCGGCGTGATGGCGGCCTCGATCAGCGCGGCGTCCAGGTTGCAGCTGTCCGGCTCGATGTCGACGAACACCGGCACGCCGCCGAGCAGCACGATGGTCTCGGCCGTCGCGGCGAAGGTGAAGGGCGTGGTGATGACTTCGTCGCCGGGCTGCAGGTCCAGCGCCATCAGCGCGATCAGCAGCGCCTCGGTGCCGCTGGCCACGGTGATGCAGTGACGCGTGCCGGCGTAGGCGGCCAGCGCGGTCTCAAGCTCCTTGACCTCCGGGCCCATGATGTACTGGCCGTGATCCAGCACGCGCTGGATGCGCGCGTCGATGCTCGGCTTGAGCGCGGCGTACTGCGCCTTGAGGTCGATGAAGGGAAGGCTCATGCCTGGGGCTCCGTGGGATCCACCAGGCGCAGCGCCCGGCCGTTGAGTTCGTAGAGATCGCCGCTCGCCGGACAGGCCGCGCGGCCCTGGCCTTCCACGGGCAGGTCCAGCTTCTCGCCATGGCGGCTCATCCAGCCGATCTGGCGCGCCGGCACGCCGACCATCAGCGCATACGGCGTCACGTCGCCCTTGACCACCGCGCCGGCGCCGACGAAGGCGTACTCGCCGATCGTCGCGCCGCAGACGACGGTGCAGTTGGCGCCCAGCGTCGCGCCGCGCTGGACCCGCGTGTGGCGGTATTCGTTCTTGCGCGGCACCGCCGAGCGCGGGTTGTACACATTGGTGAAGACCATCGACGGGCCGCAGAAGACGTCGTCCTCCAGCGTCACCGCGTCATAGACCGACACGTTGTTCTGGATCTTCACGTTGCGGCCGATGGTCACGTCGTTGCCGACATAGACGCCCTGCCCCAGCGAGCAGCCCTCGCCGATGCGCGCGCCGGCGCAGACATGGCTGAAGTGCCAGACCTTGGTGCCGTCGCCGAGCTGCGCGCCGTCGTCGACGATGGCGCTGTCGTGCTTCCACCAGCCCATGTCAGAACACCAGCGGCAGGCCGACGCGCTGGCCGTCGCGCGCGCTGCGATAGGCGGCGATCAGCAGCTCCAGCGAGCGCAGGCCCTCGTAGCCGTCGACCTGCGCCTGCGCCTCGCCGCGCAGCGTCTGGATGACGTTGTCGTAGTAGGCCGCGTGACCGAAGCCGTAGACGCTGGTGGTTTCGTAGCTGGCGTTCTTCACCCGCTCGTCGTCGGGATGGGGCGTGTCGAAGGCCCAGTGCTCGATCTTGTTGACCGCCGTACCGCCGATCTTGACCGTGCCCTTCTCGCCCAGGATGGTGATCGAGCCTTCCAGGTTCTGCGGATAGGTCAGCATCGTCACGTTGATGCTGGCCAGGCCGCCGTGGCGCAGGCGCAGCGCCAGCACGCCGGTGTCCTCGGCCTCGATGTCGCGGTCCAGCGTGGCCGTGTAGGCATGCACGTTGTCGACCGGGCCGACCAGCCAGTCCAGCAGGTCCACGTAGTGGCTGGCCTGGTTCATGAAGGCGCCGCCATCCATGTCCCAGCGGCCGCGCCAGCGGGCGGCGTCGTAGTAGCTCTGCGGGCGGGTCCAGAACACGTTGACCGTGCTCATGAAGATCCGGCCGAAGCGGCCCTGGTCCAGCGCCTGCTTGACCAGCTGCACCGTCGCGTTGAGGCGGTTCTGCTTGACGACGAAGAGCTTCACGCCAGCGTCGCGGCAGGCGCGGACCATGGCCTGGCCTTCCTCGAACTTGGTCGCCATCGGCTTCTCGCTGAGCACGTGGCGGCCGGCCTGGGCGCAGGCGATGGCCTGCTGCGCATGCAGGCCGCTGGGCGTGGACAGCACGATCAGGTCGGCGTCCGAGCCGGCCAGGAGCGCGTCCAGCGAGGCGAAACCGCGCTCCGGCGGCAGGCCGGTCTGGGTCAGCGCGGCCTGGACGGCCTCGGGGCGGGTGTCGCAGACGGCGACCAGTTCGGCGCGACCCGCGTGGCGGGTCAGCGCCTCGACGTGGTTCTTCGAGATGCGGCCGCAACCGACGAGGGCGACACGGACCGGGCGGTCCAGGATGGGGAACTGAGGCATGGCGCGCGATTTTAAGAGCCTAAAATCGCGCCCAGCTTTTTCCAGGTCCACGATGAGCCAGCCCCAAGCCCCCCACACCGGCGCCGACCAAGCGGCGCCCGCGCAAGACGACAACAAGCTGATCGCCGAACGCCGCGAGAAACTCGCCGCCATCCGCGAGAAGGCGCAGGCCAAGGGCGTCGCGGCCTTCCCCAACGACTTCAAACCCCAGCACCGCGCCCAGCCGCTGCAGGCGCAATACGGCGAGCTCCCCAATGAGGAACTCGAGCCGCAGGCCGTCGCCGTGACGGTGGCCGGCCGCATGATGCTCAAGCGCATCATGGGCAAGGCCAGCTTCGCCACGCTGCAGGACGCCACCGGCGCGATCCAGCTGTTCCTCTCGAAGGACGCGCTGGGCGAGGAGGTCTACAACGACTTCAAGCACTTCGACCTGGGCGACATCCTCGGCGCCGAGGGCACGCTCTTCCGCACCCGCACCGGCGAACTGTCGGTCAAGGTCACGACGCTGCGGCTGCTGACCAAGTCGCTGCGCCCGCTGCCGGACAAGTTCCACGGCATGGCCGACCAGGAGCAGAAGTACCGCCAGCGCTATGCCGACCTGATCTCCGACGGCAAGGCGCGCGAGCGCTTCGTGGCGCGCTCCAAGGCGGTGTCCTCGATCCGCTCCTACATGGTGGAGAACGGCTTCCTGGAGGTCGAGACGCCGATGCTGCACCCGATCCCGGGCGGCGCGAACGCCAAGCCCTTCATCACGCATCACAACGCGCTGGACCAGGAGATGTACCTGCGCATCGCGCCGGAGCTCTACCTGAAGCGCCTGGTGGTGGGCGGGTTCGAGCGCGTGTTCGAGATCAACCGCAACTTCCGCAACGAGGGGATCAGCGTCCGGCACAACCCCGAGTTCACGATGATGGAGTTCTACGCGGCCTACTGGACCCACCAGGAGGTCATGAGCTTCACCGAGGAAGTGATCCGCCACGCGGCGCGCGCCGCGACGGGCAGCGCGGTGGTGAGCTACGCCGGCAAGCCGGTGGATCTGGAGAAGCCGTTCACGCGGCTGTCGGTGCGCCAGTCGCTGATCGTGCACGCCGGCGTGAGCGAGGCCGAGGCCGATGACGCCCAGGTGCTGCGCGCCAGGCTGAAGGCGCTGGGCGAAGAGGCGCCGGCGCACTGGGGCCTGTCGGCGCTGCAGTTCGGGCTGTTCGAGGCGGCGGTCGAGGAGAAGCTCTGGGAGCCGACCTTCATCGTCGACTACCCGGTCGAGGTCTCGCCGCTGGCGCGCGCCTCGGATGCGGATCCGACGATCACCGAGCGCTTCGAGCTGTTCATCACCGGTCGCGAGTACGCCAACGGCTTCTCCGAGCTGAACGACGCCGAGGACCAGGCCGCGCGCTTCCAGGCGCAGGTCGCCAACAAGGACGCCGGCGACGAGGAGGCGATGTTCTTCGACGCGGACTTCATCCGCGCGCTGGAGTACGGCATGCCCCCCACCGGCGGCTGCGGCATCGGCATCGACCGGCTGATGATGCTGATCACCGACAGCCCGTCGATCCGCGACGTGATCCTGTTCCCGGCGCTGCGGCGCGAGGGGTGAGCGAAGGCGGACGGCTGCTGGCCCTCACCCCTGCCCTCTCCCGCAAGCGGGAG
>NZ_VOSR01000485.1:0-4902 GCF_007997345.1 Mitsuaria sp. TWR114 | reverse complement strand
CGCGGCCAGCTCAGCGCCATCAGCGGCCCGCCGAGCAGCACGCTCTGCAGGAAGGCGCCCAGCCACCAGCCCTGCCAGATCGGCAACTGGCGCTCGGCGGCGAGATCGTGGTTGAAATTCCAGATCAGCGCGCCGGCGGAGCTGAACACCGCGCCGACGAAACACAGCGGCACGAAGAACAGCCAGGCTCTGAGGCTGCGCAGCCCGCGCGCCGCGCCGACGGCCCGGTAGCCCAGCGCCAGCACGCCCAGCCCGAGCGGGTTGGCGCAGGCGAAGACCGCCGCCCAGCCCGGCGCCATGCCGGCGTCGACCGCCAGCACGAAGGTCGCCGCCCAGGCGGGCACCGCACCCCAGCGCCAGCCGAAGCACAGCGTCCACCACAGGCACAGCGGGATCGGCGGGTAGAAGGTCAGGAAGGCGACCGCGCCGCCCAGGTCGACGGGAATCCCGGACCAGCCCTCGCGCACCGTGAGCAGGCCCAGCACGACGCAGGCGATGACGGTCGCCAGCCAGCCGCCGAGCAACCAGCGTCGTTCAACCGCCCTGCCCTCGCGCCACAGCGCCCGGACCGACAGGCTGCCCGGGGTGTCGGGCATCAGGTCGGCCAGGCGCTGCAGCGGCTCCATTCAGCCCCCCGGAGGGGTCGGACGGGTCCGCGCGCCGAAGATCGCCGAGCCCACGCGCACCATCGTGGCGCCTTCCAGGATCGCGGCGTCCATGTCGGCGCTCATGCCCATGCTCAGGGTGTCCAGGCTCAGCCCGAGGTCCCGGTTGAGCGCGGCCAGCAGCCCGGCCAGCGCCCGGTGCGGGACCCGCTGCGCCTCCAGCGTGGCGGCCGGCTCCGGGATCGCCATCAGGCCGCGCAGCCGCAGCCTCGGCAGCGCGGCGACCGCGCGCGCCACCTCGGCCACCTCGGCCGGCGCCAGGCCGCTCTTGGACGCCTCGCCGCTGATGTTGACCTGCAGGCAGACGTCCAGCGGCGGGAGCGCCGCCGGTCGCTGCTCGGCCAGCCGCTGGGCGATCCTGAGCCGGTCGACGCTGTGCACCCAGTCGAAGCGCTCCGCCACCACCCGCGTCTTGTTGCTCTGCAGCGGCCCGATCAGGTGCCACTCGACGCGCTCGCGCAGGTCGGCCAGCGCGTCGATCTTGTCGACGGCCTCCTGCACGTAGTTCTCACCAAAGCGGCACTCGCCGGCCTCGAACGCTTCTCTCACATCCGAAGCCGGGAAAGTCTTTGTTACCACCAGCAGCGTGACGCTGTGCACGGGCCGCGACGCCTGCAGGCAAGCCCTCTCAATGCGGCCATGGAGCTGTTGTATGTTCTCGGAGATCGTCGCCATAATCGCCAACGCTTTTCCCTATCCCATGGACATCACCCAACTGCTGGCATTCTCGGTCAAGAACAAGGCCTCCGACCTTCACTTGTCCGCTGGTCTGCCCCCCATGATCCGCGTCCATGGCGACGTGCGCCGCATCAACGTCGAGGCCCTCGAGCACCGCCAGGTGCACGACATGGTCTACGACATCATGAGCGACGCCCAGCGCAAGACCTACGAGGAGACGCTGGAGTGCGACTTCTCGTTCGAGATCCAGGGCCTGGCGCGCTTCCGCGTCAACGCGTTCAACCAGAACCGCGGCGCCGGCGCCGTGTTCCGGACCATCCCGAGCAAGATCCTGACGCTGGAGCAGCTCAACTGCCCCAAGGTCTTCGCGGACCTGGCGATGAAGCCGCGCGGCATGGTGCTGGTCACCGGCCCGACCGGCTCGGGCAAGTCGACGACGCTGGCCGCGATGATCAACCACCTCAACGAGAACGAGTACGGCCACATCCTGACCGTCGAGGACCCGATCGAGTTCGTGCATGAATCCAAGAAGTGCCTGGTCAACCAGCGCGAGGTGGGCCCGCACACGATGAGCTTCTCCAACGCGCTGCGCTCGGCGCTGCGTGAGGACCCGGACTGCATCCTGGTGGGCGAAATGCGCGACCTGGAAACCATCCGCCTGGCGCTGACCGCCGCGGAAACGGGCCACCTGGTCTTCGGCACGCTGCACACCTCGTCGGCCGCCAAGACGGTGGACCGGATCGTGGACGTGTTCCCCGCGGCGGAGAAGGAAATGGTCCGCGCTATGCTGTCGGAATCGCTGCAGGCGGTGATCTCGCAGACGCTGTGCAAGACCAAGGACGGCAACGGCCGGCTGGCGGCGCACGAGATCATGCTGGGCACCTCGGCGATCCGGAACCTGATCCGCGAGAACAAGATCGCGCAGATGTACTCCTCGATCCAGACCGGCAACAACCTGGGCATGCAGACGCTGGACCAGAACCTCACCGACCTGGTCCGCCGCAACATGATCAGCCCGGCCGAGGCCCGGCTGAAGGCCAAGTTCCCCGAGAACTTCCCCGGCTGACCCGCCCCCAACGACAAACACGACCGGGACCCGGGCGATTGAGCGACGGCGCCCCGGCATAAGGACAGGACCTCGCCATGGAACGCGATCAGGCCACCAAGTTCATCAACGACCTGCTGCGCCTGATGGTGTCGCGCAAGGGCTCCGACCTGTTCCTGACGGCGGAGTTCCCGCCCGCGGTCAAGGTCGACGGCAAGGTGACCAAGGTGTCGCCCCAGCCGCTGACCGGCCAGCACACGCTGCAGCTGGCGCGGGCCATCATGAACGACAAGCAGGCGGCCGATTTCGAGCGCACCAAGGAGTGCAACTTCGCGATCTCGCCGCAGGGCATCGGCCGCTTCCGCGTCAACGCCTACATCCAGCAGGGCCACGTGGCGCTGGTGCTGCGGACCATCCCCCAGACCCTGCCGACGATCGAGTCGCTGGACCTGCCCGTGGTCCTGAAGGACGTCACCCAGACCAAGCGCGGCCTGGTGATCCTGGTGGGCGCCACCGGCTCGGGCAAGAGCACGACGCTGGCGGCGATGGTCGACCACCGCAACGAGACCACCTACGGCCACATCATCACGATCGAGGACCCGGTCGAGTTCGTCCACCCGCACAAGAACTGCATCGTCAGCCAGCGCGAGGTCGGCCTGGACACCGAAGGCTGGGAGCAGGCGCTGAAGAACACGCTGCGCCAGGCGCCGGACGTGATCCTGATGGGCGAGATCCGTGACCGCGAGACGATGGAGCACGCCGTCGCCTTCGCCGAGACCGGCCACCTGTGCATGGCCACGCTGCACGCCAACAGCGCCAACCAGGCGCTGGACCGGATCATCAACTTCTTCCCCGAAGAGCGCCGCGCCCAACTGCTGATGGACCTGTCGCTCAACCTGAAGGCGCTGGTCTCGCAGCGGCTGCTGCCGCGCCAGGAGGGCAAGGGCCGGATCGCCGCGGTCGAGATCCTGCTGAACACGCCGCTGATCAGCGACCTGATCTTCAAGGGCGAGGTGGGCGAGATCAAGGAAATCATGAAGCGCTCGCGCGAGCTCGGCATGCAGACCTTCGACCAGGCGCTGTTCGACCTCTATGAATTCGGCAAGGTCACCTACGAGGACGCGCTGCGCAATGCCGACTCGGTCAACGACCTGCGGCTGCAGATCAAGCTCAACAGCGAGCGGGCGCGCAGCGGCGACCTGGCGTCGGGCACCGAACACCTGACCATCGTCTGAGCGCGCGGGAGGGACACAATCGGCGGGTCTTCATCCACCCACCGACAGGTTCCTCCATGAGCAGCATCGGCCAGCGTTCCTACGACTCCCTCCCTCCCCTGCGCGTCGCCTTCCTCGGCCTCGGCGTCATGGGCTTCCCGATGGCGGGCCATCTCGCCAAGGCCGGGCATGGGGTCGTCGCCTACAACCGGACGCCCGCCAAGGCACAGGCCTGGGTCGCCGAGTTCGGCGGGCAGTCGGCCGCCACGCCGCGTGAGGCGGCCCAGGGCGCCGACATCGTCTTCTGCTGCGTCGGCAACGACGCCGACCTGCGTTCCGTCGTGCTGGGCGCCGACGGCGCCTTCGCCGGCATGAAGCCCGGCGCGGTCCTCGTCGACCACACCACCGCCTCGGCGGAAGTCGCCCGCGAGCTCGCGGCCGAAGCGACGCGACAGGGACTGCACTTCATCGACGCCCCGGTCTCCGGCGGCCAGGCCGGCGCGGTGAACGGCGCGTTGACCGTCATGTGCGGCGGCGACGAGGCCGTCTTCGGACGCATCCAGCCGGTCGCGATGCACTTCGCCAAGGCGGTGACCCGCGTGGGCGAGGCCGGCGCCGGCCAGCTCGCGAAGATGGTCAACCAGATCTGCATCGCCGGCATCGTCCAGGGCCTGTCCGAGGCGATCGCCTTCGGCCAGAAGAGCGGCCTGCCGATGCCGCTGGTGCTCGAGGTCATCGGCAAGGGCGCCGCCCAGAGCTGGCAGATGGACAACCGCGGCAAGACCATGGTCGAGGACAAGTTCGACTTCGGCTTCGCCGTGGACTGGATGCGCAAGGACCTCGGGCTGGTGCTCGACGAGGCGCGCCGCAACGGCGCACGCCTCCCGCTGACCGCCCTGGTGGACCAGTTCTATGCCGACGTGCAGGCCGAGGGCGGCGGCCGCCTCGACACCTCGAGCCTGATCAAGCGCCTGCGCTGACGCGCGCCCGGCGCGTCCAGCATCAGCGCCATCATCCGGCCGACGACCGACGGCTTGGAGATGGTCTGGCCGTGCCCGATCGGCAGGCTGGTGTCCTCGTAGGCCTGCGTCGCCAGCGCGGAGTCGACGAAGGCATGCCGGTGCACCGTCGCCAGCGCCTGCAGCACGCGCTCGTCCGTCAGGCCTTCGCGGCGCAGGCGGTCCACCATGCGCTGGCGCACGCCGGCGGAGTCCAGCCCCCAGGCCGATCGGCGTCGTCTGCCGCGCCTTGATGGCGGCGGCCTGCTGCCAGTGGCCCTGCGGCTTGAGCGGCTCGCGGG
>NZ_VOSR01000484.1:0-4304 GCF_007997345.1 Mitsuaria sp. TWR114 | reverse complement strand
AGCCACGAGCTGCGCACGCCCTTGCAATCCATCCTCGGCTTCTCCGAACTGGGCATGGCGCGCAGCGGCGGCCAGGAGCGGTTGCATGCGATGTTCTCGGACATCCACGGCTCCGGCCAGCGCATGCTGGCCCTGGTCAACGACCTGCTGGACGCGTCCAAGCTCGACGCCGTCGGCGCGCTGGAACTCCGCGCGCAGGACCTGCGCGAGCCGGTGGGCGCGGTGATGCGGGAGCTCGCGCCCTTGACCGCCAAGCGCCAGCTCACGCTGGCCGCCGAGTTGCCCGAGCCGATGCCCGCGAGCGTCGATCCACTGCGCTTCCAGCAGGCGGTGCGCAACGTGCTGGCCAACGCGATCAAGTTCGCGCCGCAGGGCGGCACCATCGAGCTGCGCGGGCAACGGCGGTCCGACGGCGCGTTGCACCTGTGCGTCGCCGACCGCGGGCCGGGCATCCCGGTCGATGAGCTGGAGCGCATCTTCGATCCCTTCGTCCAGTCGAGCACGACCAAGGACGGCTCCGGCGGCACCGGCCTGGGCCTGCCGATCAGCCGGCGCATCGTCGAGATGCATGGCGGCCAGCTGTACGCGGCCAACCGCGAAGGCGGCGGGGCCGAATTCCACCTGATCCTGCCCGCCACGGATTCGGCGACGCCCGGGGACGGCGCACTGGCCGCCGACTGAGCCGCCAACCGGGCCGCCGCTGTCCCCTGATCGAGGCCGCCCGCGCGCGGCGCGGCGCCGTCCGACAGCGCCGTCCGGCGCGCTGTGCCATCCTTGCGCATCGTTGGAGCCGGCACACCGGCGGCAGGAGCGCACCATGAAGTGGGAAGGACAACGCGAGAGCGACAACGTCGAGGACGCACGAGGTGGCGGCGGTGGCGGTGGCGGAGGCGGCTTCCCGATGCTCGGCGGACGCGGCATCGGCATCGGCGGCATCGTCATCGCCCTGCTCGCCTCCTGGGCCTTCGGCATCAACCCGCTGACCGTGCTCAGCGCGCTCGACGGCAGCACCGTCCAGACCGGCGGCGAGCAGCGGCCCGTCGCACCCAGCCATCCCCAGGACACCCCCGCCAAATTCGTCAGCGTCGTGCTGGCCGACACCGAAGACGTCTGGAACAAACTCTTCCAGGCCGGCGGCAAGACCTACGAAGCCCCCAAGCTCCGCCTCTTCGAAGGCACCCAGCCCACCGCCTGCGGCATGGGCCAGGCCGCCATGGGCCCGTTCTACTGCCCCGGCGACAGCAAGGTCTACATCGACCTCAGCTTCTACCAGACCCTGCGCGAGCGCCTCGGCGCGCCCGGCGACTTCGCCCAGGCCTACGTGATCGCCCACGAGGTCGGCCATCACGTCCAACATCAACTCGGCATCACCCAGAAAGTCGAAGCCGCCAGACGCCGTCAGTCCGAACAGGCCGCCAACGCCACCAGCGTTCGCGTCGAACTCCAGGCCGACTGCTTCGCCGGCGTCTGGGCCCATCACTCCCAACAGAGCAAAGGCTGGCTCGAGGCCGGTGACATCGATGAAGCGCTCAATGCAGCCGCCAAGATCGGTGACGACACGCTTCAGCGCAACGCCGGGCGCGCCGTCGTGCCAGAAAGCTTCACCCACGGAACCAGCGAACAACGCCAGCGGTGGTTCAAGCGAGGCATGGCACAGGGGGACCTCAGAGACTGCGATACCTTCTCGGCGCGGCAGATCTGAGGCCGCGGGTTGCGGTGGGAGGTCGAGCGCACGCGCTTGGCCGAGACCGCCGGCGAAGCCGAAGCTCAGGGCGCCAACTCGCTCCGCTCACCTTCGGCTCGCTCCGCTCAAACAGACGGCGCCCCAGTCAGTTGACGAAGCTTCGGCTTCGCCGGCGGCCTCGGCCAAGCACGTCAATCGAGTCGCTCATTGCGACGATTGCTGGGGCGTGGCGGGGGCGGAGCCCGGGGCAGGGCGCGGACGCGCCTCGGCTCGGGGATCGCCGACGCAACCCCTCAACCATTGACTCATCTCCCATTGCACTTGGCCAGCGGACTCGCGCGAGCTGTAGCCGTGCGCCTCGAAAGGCAGCAAGACATAGCGGGCCGTGCCGCCCAGGCCCGCCAAGGCCTGGTACAGACGCTCGCTCTGCATCGGGAACGTGCCCGAGTTGTTGTCCGCCTCACCATGAATCAGCAACAGCGGATCCTTGATCTGGTTCGCGAAAAGGAAGGGCGACAGCTTCAGGTAAACATCCTTCGCATCCCACAACGATCGGCGCTCGCTCTGGAATCCAAACGGCGTCAGCGTGCGGTTGTAGGCACCACTTCGCGCAATGCCACAACGGAACAGCTTCGTGTGCGCCAGCAGGTTCACCGCCATGAAGGCGCCGTAGCTGTGACCCCCGATCGCCACCCGCCTCGGATCCACCACGCCCAGATCCTCCGCCTTGTCCACGATCGCCCGCGCATTCGCAGTGACCTGCTCGATGAAGCTGTCGTTCATGTTCCGAGAGTCACCCACCACCGGCATCGTCGCGTCCATCAGCACCACATACCCATCCATCAGCAGGTTCAACGGACTGATGCCCGAGAAACTCATGTACCGGCCCGGCGATCCGCTCAACTGACCCGCGATCGCCGCATCGTTGAACTCCAGCGGATACGCCCACACCAGCGCCGGCCGCTTCTCACCCTCCTTGAGATCCGGCGGCAAATACATCCAGAACGACAGCTCGACGCCGTCGTTGCGCTTGAAACTCACCAGCTCGCGCCGCACCGCCTTGAGCTGCGGCGCCGGATCCTTGATCCGCGTCAGCGGCGTGACCTTGCCGTTCTCCCGCAGGCTCAGGTTGGGCGGCTCATGCTCGGTCTCGCGCTGCGTCACCAGCCGCCGGTCCTCCAGCAGCGCCACCGGCTGCTCGTACACGCCCTCGGCCGACTGGAACAGCCGCTGCACGCTCAGGTCGCGCAGCGACAGCTTGTCGAGGAAAGGCCGGTCGCCCTTGGGACTTGCGCCCTGGCCCGACAGCAGCAGGTCGCCGTTGAGCGTCTGCGCGACCTGGTGACCATTGGCCAGCGTTCGCATGAAGGGGAAGCCCGGGTGCCGGTAGCGCTCGCGCACCGAGTGCTCGAACAAGGGCCGGCTCTGCTTGCCGTTGAGCGGCAGCAGGTAGGTCCGTGACCAGCCGCGGCTGCGGTCCTCCTCCGTCAGCAGCCCATGCACGCCGTCGTCCAGGAAACGCAGCCGCGTGAAGCGGTAAGGCATGCGCTGCACCTCGAAGGGCTCGCCGGTGTAGGGCGGGTCCAGCCGCATGACGCGGTCGCGGAAGGCGGCGCGGTTGGCGGGGTTCCCGCCGTCGAGCGCCTCCACCCAGTAGATCGCGGCGTCCTTGCTCGGCGACGGATAGAAGACCCGCGGGCCGGGCAACGCGCCGTCGATGGCCACGCCCTGCTTGAGCGGCATCTTGGCCAGCTCGCGGATGACTTTGCCGTCGCGCTGGCGCACCTCCACGACGGTGGGGAAGTCGTCGAAGGTGAGCGCGTAGCTGAACGGGCGCACCAGTCGCTCGGTGAGCAGCGCCTGGCCGTTGCCGACGCTGGACACGCTGGTGAACAGGCCCGGCGTGCCGATGTCGCGGCTCTGGCCGCTGGCGATGTCGATCAGCGTGAGCTGCGCGCGCGCGAAGTACTCGAACAGGTCTTCGTCGCGCGGGTTGCGCAGCAGGTCCGGATAGGTGCGCTCGGGCGACGCCTTGCCATGCGTTTCCTGGATCGCCGGGCCGGTCTGCGGCCGGTTGGGCACGGGGCCGCGATCGTCGGGAATGGTGAGCACCACCGCCTCGCGCGGATTCAGCCAGGCGATGTCGTCCGCATCGACGGCGTTGTTGAGCCGCACGTTGTAGATGCGCCAGAGCTGGCCGTTGGACGTCGCCCCGGCCCAGAGCTCTTCGCCGGTGTCCGTGCGCCGGGACAGCAGGAAGCGCTGCCCGTCCGGCGCCCAGACGAAGTTGTGCCAGGTGCCGCCGGCCGGCAGCTCGACCTCGCGCTCGGCCGCCTCGGGATCGAGCAGCGAGCGCAGTCGCACCCGCTGCACCGCGACCAGGTTCTGCTGGCTCGCATTGCGGGGATCGAAGCGGGCGCCGGCCAGCCGCAGCCCGGGGCGGGCCAGCTCTTCCAGCGGCGTGTAGCGGCGTTGCTCGACCAGCGCCAGCGATTGCCGGTCCGGTGAGGGCAGCAGCCGCGGCAGGGCCGGCGTGTCCAGCAGCTCGCGGATCGCCGGCGACGGCTGCTGGTAGATCTGCGCGAGCGTCGCGGCCGAGGTCAGCGCCGAGGTGGCGGCC
>NZ_VOSR01000483.1:0-7724 GCF_007997345.1 Mitsuaria sp. TWR114 | reverse complement strand
GGCCGCGGACGGAAGGACTGGCCCTGGCGCGCCATGCGCCGGGTCTGGAAATAGAAGTACCAGGCCGACAGCGCCAGCACGATCGGGCCGTGGGAATTGCGGTCGCCACGCCACGGGCCGCGCATGAAGTCGACGATCGTCGGCACGTAGAGCGCGACCAGGCCGATCGCCAGCGCGATCAGCGCGATCCGGTTGGCGGCCCAGAAGGCCGCGCCCGGGTGACCCGGCGCGCCGGGGAGGACGTTCTGCGACATGGTGTTCACTGCGATCCCTGCTGCTGATTCCGGACATGCGGCGGCGTGGCCTCGCGGCCGTGCCGGTGGTCGATGCTCGCGGCTCTGGCGGCCGCTGTGCCGTCTCGCCCGGGGCCCGGTGTCAGTACTGGTTCATCACGGTGCCCACGAGGGTCGTGGACACCCCGTCCAGGCTGTCGGTGAGGTCCTGCAGCGCGCTCACCCGCGACTGGTTCTGGCGCGCCAGGACCAGTGCCGCGCCGCAGCGCGACGCGACGATGGCCGCGTCCGCGCCGTACCGGCTCGCGGAGGTGTCCACCAGGACGTAATCGAACTTGCCCGCCAGCTCCCGCATCAGCATGCCGAACGCGGGGCGCTCGAGCAGCTCCACCGGGTTGGGCGGGACCGCCCCCACCGGCAGGATGAACAGGCTGTTCATGCCCTCCACCTGCTGGATCACGCGCGGCTCGCTGCGCCCGGACAGGATCGAGGACAGCCCGGCCTGGTTGCTGACGTCGAAGATCTCGTGCTGCCGCGGCCGGCGCAGGTCGGCGTCCACCAGCAGCGTGCGGCCGCCCAGCTGCGCCAGCGTCACCGCCAGGTTGGCGGTGAAGTAGCTCTTCCCGTCCAGCGTGTCGGGGCTGATCACCGCCAGCGCGCGGCGCGGTTCGCCCTCGCGATAGAGCCGCATCGTGATCTGGCTGCGGATGCCGCGGAAGACTTCCGACTGCGACGAGAACGGCTGGTTCAGGGCCACCAGTTCCGGGCTGCGGGTCTTGCGCTCGTTCGGGGCGTAGGGGTAATGGAACTGCTTGGACAGCGCCTCCAGCACGTCCTCGGCGTTCGCGTAGCCCAGCGCCACGGCGGCCTCGCCGAAGCGGATGCCGCGCTCGCGCTGGTACTGCAGCACGCGCTCGACCTGGTCGGCGCTGAGGTTGCGGGTCTCGGCGATGATCGCGCCGATCGAGCGGTCGTGCACGCCGGCGCCGCTGCCGGAAGGCTTGTTCAGAGGTCCGTCCACGGGTTTGCTTTGCGCCAGGGGAATGGGTTCCTTGAGGTCCGACATCAGGCGGCTCCTCGACTCGCGGCGCCGGGTGCGCCAAGTAGTCGCCGCTCGGCGGACGGCAGCGCCTGCGCGCGCTTGCCCGGCGCGGGCAGCACGCCCAGCATCGGCAGCGGCAGCACGGCCATGACGTCGTCGGCGTCGCGCACCTTGCGGTCACGCAGTTCCAGCAGCAGCGCCAGGCCGATCGCCAGCACCAGGCCGGCCACGAAGGCCAGCGCCGTGTTCAGCGCCACGCGCGGCGAGGCGGGCTTGAGCGGCGGCGTCGCCTCGGCGAGCAGGTTCACGTTGCTCTGCGTCGACTGGCTCTCCAGGCTGGTCTGCGTCAGCCGGGTCGTGATGTTCTCGTAGGCGCGCTGGGCGCTCTCGACCTCGCGCATCAGGCCGCTGGCCTCGTCGCGCGCTTCCTTCAGCTTGATGACCTTGGCGCGCTGCGCCTCCAACTGCGCGCGGGTCTCGGCCTCGCGCTGGCTGTTGATGGTGCTGGTCACCGCCACCGAGCCGGTCACGCGGCGGATTTCGGCGTTGAGCTTGGCGCGGGTGTCGGCCACCGAGGCCTTGGCCTCGATCACCTGGGGATGGTTGTCGCCGTAGCGCGTGCTGAGCTGCTGCAGGTTGCCTCGGCACGGCTGACGTCGGCCTTGAGCTGCGACACCACCGGGTTGGCCAGCACGTCGGGCAGCTGGTCGCCGCCGCGCGCGGCCTGGCCGGAGCGGCTGCGCGACTCGGTCGCCAGCGAGGACAGCGCCACCAGCTGCGAGGACAGCTCGTTCAGGCGCGCGTTCTCGACGTCCAGGCGCTCGTCGGAGGCCAGGATGCCGTGCTCGCGTTCATAGGCGGAGAGCTTGGTGCGCGCCTGCTCCAGCCGGTCCAGCGCCGCCTTGGCCTGCTGGTCGAAGTAGCCGGCGTACTGCCGCGCGGGTTCGACGCGCAGGTCCAGCGTGGTGGCGATGTAGGCCTTGACGAAGGCATTGGCCATCTGCGCGGCGACCTGGGCCGACGGCGACCGGTAGTTGACCGTCAGCACGTTGCTTTCCTTGGAGGGCTTGACCTCCATGTTGGCCTGCAGGAAGGTGGCGACCCATTGCTCCATCGAGCCCTCGGCGCCCTGCGCCTGCCATTGCTCGCGCAACTCGGGCAGCTCGGTCAGGCGCAGGTCGCGCACGACGCGCAGCGCGACGCGATCGCTGGCGATCACGTCGACCTGCGTGTTCATGTAGGCCGGCGAGGCCATGCCGGGATAGATCAGGGCCGACACCGGGTCGGGCTTGGCGTCAACGACCACCGAGGCGCTGGCCAGGTAGCGCTTGGGCAGCACGAGGCTCACCCCGAGCGCCGTCAGCGTGGTCACCACGACCACCAGCAGCACCAGCTGCCAGCGGGCCAGGATGATCGACATCAATTTGCTGGGCGTCACCATGCACTCCTTCACCGGGACGGGTGCCCGGGGTTACTGCGTCAGAACAGGCTCTCGCGGACGAAGATCACGTCGCCGTCCTTGAGCGGCTCGTCCATGCCGGGCTTGATCTCCTGGACCTTGCCCGACGCATCCTTGCGGTGCACGCGGATGCCGCGGTCGGTGCCGCGCAGCGTCAGGCCACCGCCGGCGGCCAGGCCCTGCAGCAGCGTCATGCCGCGCTCCAGGCGGATCTGGCCGGGCTTCTGGACCTCGCCGTAGATGTAGATCATCGGGAAGCGCTCGACCCACAGCACGTCGCCGTTGAGCACCACCACGTCCTGCTCGCGGCCGTTGGGGCCGAACAGCGTCGGCAGGTCGACCTCGAGACGGAAGGGCTTGCCGCCGCGCTGGCCGGTCAGCACCAGCAGGTCGCCACCCGCGGGCGAGACGCCGCGCGCGTTGGCCAGCAGGTCGGTCAGGCGGGTGTCGGCGACTTCCAGCGGATAACGCCCCGGCTGGTTCACCTGGCCCAGCACGCTGGCCTGGTTGCCGGTGACCTTGAGCACCAGGATCGTCACCTGCGGCTGCTTGACGAAGTTGCCCTTGCGCAGGCCCTCGGCGATGCGGCTCTCGGCGTCGCTGACGGACAGGCCGCCGATGCGCACCACGCCCAGCAGCGGGAAGCTGATCGTGCCCGCCTCGGACACGCGCGTCTCCAGCGTCATGTCCGGGTTCTGGAACACGCTGATCTTGATCGCGTCGCCCGATCCCAGGCGGTATTCGGCGGCGGCGCCGGTGGACAGGCCGGTCGGCGCCGGCGCGTTGCCGGGACGGGCGGGCGTCTGGGCGACGGCGCCGGTGGCGAGCGAGACCGCCAGCACGGCCGAGACGGCCGTCGAGACGAGCGGGAGGATCGGGAAGCGACGCGTGTTCATCATTTGATGCCGAGGCCCTTGGCGAGTTCGTTGTTGTCCACCGGGCCGCTGGCGCCGGTGGGGCTGTCGGACGCGGCGGGCGCTGGGGCCGCCGCGGGCGGGGTGCCGGCGGGCGCGGAGGCCGCGGCCTCGGCGAACTTGCCGACGTATTCGATCTTGGCGTTGTCGCGCATGGACTTGATGTCCTTGGCGACCAGCTCGGCGCGGCGCTGGTTCAGCAGGAACATCTCGATCGACGCGCGCGCCTGCGCCTCGGTCGCGGGCTGGCGCTGCGAGCCGGCGAGGAACAGCACGGTGAGGCCGTTGGGATGGCCGTTCATGATGAACTGGCCGTCCTTCAGGCGCGCGATGGCGTCGAGGTTGTTGAGCGGGATCTGCTCGGCCGAGCGCACCATCTGCGAGCCGACGAACTTGAAGTTGTCGGCCTTGAGCGCTTCGAGGAATTCGGGGAGGGTCTTGGCACCCTGCAGCTTCGCGCGGATCGATTCGAATTGATCGGCTTCGCCTCGATGTTGATTTCCTGCAAGTTGTAGATACGACGCTCGGCAAAAAGTGCCGGCTTGTCGTTGTAGTACTGCTTGATTTCCTGGTCGGTCGGCTTGGTCACCGTCTCACCCAGATGGTCAGCATAGGCCCTGGCGATGATCTCCCGCTTGGCGGTTTCGATCTGTTGCACCACCCGCGGATCGCGATCGAGCTTGAGGTCCTGGGCCTTCTGCACCGCCAGTTCCTGGTCGATCAGGCGCTCCAGGATCTGGCGCGACGCCGCGTCCACCTGCTCGGGCTTGATGTTGGGCTGGCGCTGCAGCACGAAGTTGATCTGGTGGACGGTGATCTCTTCCTTGTTCACCTTGGCCGCGGTCTGCGAGGCCTTCGCGCCGCTGCCGCCGCCGCAGGCGGTGAGCAGGATTGCGGCAAGAACGGCGGTGAAAAACGCGCCGACCGGAGCGGCGCGTCGCGCTGGAATACCGTGGACCCGAGTCCGCTTCACATGCATGTTTCGACCTTGTTTGTTGTGTCTGTCCCGCAGGCCTGTCGAGGGCGGCCAGCGGGCGCTCGCGAGCGGCGAGTGTAGCCCTGCACCATGACGGAACTGCCTCATTCCAGGGGGTCTGGACGCTCATCCCGGGTTCGCAGGGGTCCATAGCAAGAATGGGTCCCGCCCTCGTCGCCATCGGCCTTCCGGCCCCCGCAAACAAGGGGGAGATGACCCGCAAAAACGCGGAGCGGCCGTCTTTGCAACCGCTTGAAAAACGCGCTTGAAAATGCAGGCCGCGCTTCACGCGGGCCTCACATCGCGGCGATCAGGTCGCGGCGCTCGCCGCGCTGCGCCGCAGCGAGCCGGGCGGGTGCCCGACGATGCGCTTGAAGGCGCGGCTGAAGGAGGCTTCCGAGTCGTAGCCGAGCCGGTCGGCCGCCACCGCCACGCGCATTCCTTCGTGCGCGATCCAGCGGCGCGCCTGGAACATCTTGACCTTGGCCACGTATCTGGCGGGGCTCTCGCCGACGGTGCGGGTGAAGGCCTCGGCGAAGCGCGAGCGCGAGGCGCCCATCAGCCCGGCCAGCTCGGGCACGCGCCAGTCGCGCTCCGGCTCGGCATGGATGGCCGCGATGACCTTGCCGATGCTGGGACACTGCACCGCGGCGATCCAGCCGCTGGCGTCGTTGCAGGCGCACTCGACCCAGGCGCGGATGATGCTGGCGGCCAGCACGTCGGCCATGCGCGCCAGGATGCCGCAGGCGCCGATGCGGTCCATCGCCACCTCGCGCTCCATGGCCTCCAGCAGCGCGGGCACGGTCGGGTCGCGGCGCGCCAGGTCGTTGGCGCGCATCGCGTCCGGCATCATCGCCAGCAGCGGATGCAGCGGGTCCAGGTTGAAGCGCATCGCGCCGCAGAACATCACGTCGACCGGCTCGGCGGACGGCATCGCCTTGGCCGCGGCCTCGGCCTCGGCGCCCACCAGGTAGATGTCGTCGGCGACGGCGCGGCGTGACAGCGAATCGATCTCCACCGTCGGCAGGTCCGGCGCGCTCGCCAGCACATGCGCGCTGCCGCGCGGCAGCAGCACCGCGTCGCCGGCATTGAGCCGCACCCATTCGGTGCTGCCGCCGGTCTTCAGCCAGCAACCGCCGCGCGCGACGAAATGGAAGCGCGCCTCGGCCCGCGCCGGAAAGGCGACGGCCCAGGGCGCGCGCAGCAGGCAGCGGCCGTACTCGACGCCTTCCAGCCGCAAGCCCAGCAGGATCTGCGTCAGCAGGTCGGCCGGCTTGAGCGGCGTGGGCGGCAGCGACCCGGTCACGGGAACGTGAACCGGGGCATGACGGGGGGCATGGACGGCGGCAGCGCTGGAGGATTCGTCAAGCATTTCGGCTCTTCCGTCATGGAAACGCCGGGATGCTATCCGTAAGCTGAAAGCCATTGCCACTGACCTGTCTTCCGCCGTGACTTCCCACTGCACCGACTGCCTCGACGCCCGCCCGCCGGTTTCTCCGGCGGCGGCCCCTTCACCCGCCCTTCCCGACGACGGCCACGCCCATTGGAGCGCCATCGCCTCGCTGACGCTGGGCGTCTTCGGCCTGGTTACCGCCGAGTTCCTGCCCGCGAGCCTGCTGACGGCGATGGCCGCCGACCTCGGCATCAGCGCCGGCGCGGCCGGCCAGACGGTCACGGCCACGGCACTGGTGGGCGCCGTCGCGGCGCCGTCCATCCCGCTGCTGACGCGGCGTTTCGACCGGCGCGCGGTCATGGTCGCGCTGACGCTGCTGCTGGTGCTGTCCAACCTGCTGGCGGTGACCGCGTCCTCGCTGGGCGTGCTGCTGGCCGCCCGGGTGATCCTGGGCGTGGCGCTGGGCGGCTTCTGGTCGATGGCCGCGGCGCTGGCGATGCGGCTGGTGCCCGAGCGCCTGTTCGCCCGCGCGATGTCGGTGATCCTGGCCGGCGTCTCGGTGGCGACCGTCTGCGCCGCGCCGCTGGGCGCCTGGATGGGCGAGGTCTGGGGCTGGCGCAGCGCCTTCGTCGCCGCCGGCGCGCTCAGCCTGGTGACGCTGGCGACGCAGGTCGCGACGCTGCCGGCGCTGCCGCCCAAGGACAACCCGGACCTGCGCGTGCTCGGCGAGCTGCTGACGCGACCCGGCGTGCGGGTGGCGCTGCTGGCGGTGCTGCTGGTGATCTCCGGCCACTTCGCCGGCTTCACCTACATCCGGCCGCTGATGGAGAACGTCACCCACCTGCCGGTGTCCGCGATCACGGCGATCCTGCTGGGCTACGGCATCGGCGGCTTCTTCGGCAACCTGGCCGGCGGCGTCCTGGCCGAGCGCAGCGAGCGGCGCGCGATCGTCGCGGGCGGCAGCCTGATCGTGGTGCTCGCCGCCAGCCTGCTGCTGGCCGGATCGTCGACCTGGGTCACCGCGGTGGCGGTGGTGCTGTGGGGCTTCGCCTTCGGCGCCTTCCCGGTGGGCTTCCAGACCTGGATCGTGCGCGCCGCGCCGGACCAGGCCGAGGGCGCCGGCGGCCTGCTGGTCGCCGCGTTCCAGATCGCCATCGCCAGCGGCGCGATCGGCGGCGGCATGCTGGTCGACCACATCGGCGCGCTCGGCGGACCGAGCTTCGCCGCCGCCACGATCACGCTCGGCACCCTGCTCACGCTGCGTCACGGCCCCCGCGCCACCGTCTGAACGACGTCCTCACCCCCCTTGAAGGAATCCCGCATGACCACGCCCGTCAACCGCCGCATCGTGCTCGCCGCCCGCCCCGCCGGGCGCCCGGTGCCGGAGGACTTCCGCCTCGAGACCGTGCCCGTGCCGGCCCCCGGCGCGGGACAGGTGCTGCTGCGCACGTTGTCCCTGTCGCTCGACCCGTACATGCGCAACCTGATGGAGGAGATCGGCCCCGGCTACGCGCCGCCGATCGGGCTGGGCGAAGTGCTGGTCGGCGGCACCGTCAGCCGCGTGGTCGAGTCCCGCCATCCGGACTGGCGCGCCGGTGAACTGGTCCTGGCGAACGGTGGCTGGCAGGACTACGCGCTGTCGGACGGCCAGGACCTGGTGCCGCTGGGCGACATCAGCCGGCCCTCGCTGGCGCTGGGCGCGGCGGG
>NZ_VOSR01000482.1:0-5385 GCF_007997345.1 Mitsuaria sp. TWR114 | reverse complement strand
GGCCGTCCGTCCCCCGCCCGGCGCCGCGCGCCGCGCTCTCCCGTCCGGCGCTTGCCGCTGGCCCGCCCGTCGGTTAGGGTGCGCGCCAGGAGGTCCCATGGCCCAGGTCCAGCAGCCCAGCATCGCCGACACGCGCGGTGCCCAGATGTTTCCCACGCTCGGCGTCGCCGACATCGCGCGCGTCGCGCGCTTTGGCCGGTTCCGGCGCTATTCCCAAGGCGAGTGGGTCGTGCGTGCCGGCGATGCCGGCATGGGCATGACCCTGATCCTCAGCGGCGAGATCACCGTCTCCCAGCGTGACAGCCTCGGCCACGTGACGCCGATCCACCGGCACGGCCCGGGCGGTTTCCTGGGCGAGGTTGGCCAGCTCAGCGGCCGGCCCTCGTTCATCGACGCGATCGCGGAAACCGAGGTCGAGGCGGTCGAGGTCAGCCCGCCGCAGCTGCGCGCGCTGCTGATCGCCGAGGCCGACCTGGGCGAGCGCCTCACCCGCGCCTTCATCCTGCGCCGTGTCGGCCTGATCGAGGCCGGCGCCAGCGGCGCGACGCTGATCGGACGGGCCAAGGCCGCGCCGGTGATGCGGCTGCGCAGCTTCCTCGGCCGCAACGGCTATCCGCACCAGCAGCTCGAGCCCGACCAGAACGACGACGCCAAGGCGCTCGCCGACCAGTACATGACCGAAGGCGTGCAGATGCTGGTCATCTGCCCCGGCGGCGACGTGCTGGTCGACCCGACCGACGAGGAGGTCGCCCGCTGCATGGGCATCGTCGACATGCGCGAGCGCCCCGAGCTCTACGACGTGGCCATCGTCGGCGCCGGCCCGGCGGGCCTGTCGGCCGCGGTGTACGCGGCGTCGGAGGGGCTGTCGGTGCTGGTGATGGACTGCCGCTCGTTCGGCGGCCAGGCCGGCGCGAGCTCGCGCATCGAGAACTACCTCGGCTTCCCGACCGGCATCTCGGGCCAGGCGCTGGCGGGCCGGGCCTTCGTCCAGGCCCAGAAGTTCGGCGCCGACATGCTGATCCCGGCCAAGGTCACCGAGATGAGCTGCGAGCGCCACGGCGAGGACGACGAGCTGCGCCTGGCGCTGGAGGACGGCCGTACGGTGCGGGCGCGCACCGCGGTGATCGCCACCGGCGCGCGCTACCGCCGGCCCGACCTCGACGCGCTGGCGCGCTTCGAGGGCCGGGGCGTCTGGTACTGGGCCTCGCCGATCGAGGCCCGCATCTGCAGCCGGCAGACGGTCGTGATCGTCGGCGGCGGCAACTCGGCGGGCCAGGCGGCGGTGTTCCTGGCCAACCACGCGGCCAAGGTGATCATGCTGGTCCGCGGCCCGGGGCTGGCCGCGACGATGTCGCGCTACCTGATCGACCGCATCCAGGGCACCGCCAACATCGAGCTGCTGCCGCACCAGGAGCTGTGCGAGCTCGAAGGCGGCGACTCGCTGGAGGCCGTCTGCTGGCGCGACCGTCGCAACGGCCAGCAGCGCCGGCTGGCACTGCAGCACCTGTTCATGTTCATCGGCGCGGAACCCGAGACCGGCCTGATCTCGCAGTGCGGCCTCGAACTGGACCAGGCCGGCTTCATCATCACCGGCCGCGCCTGCGCCTGCCCGCTGTCGCAGTACAAGCCGGAGCTGCTCGAGTCGAGCATCCCGGGCGTCTTCGCGGTCGGCGACGTGCGCTCGGGCTCGGTCAAGCGGGTCGGCGGCGCGATCGGCGAAGGCGCGCAGGTGGTGGCCAGCATCCACCAGTACCTCGCCCGCCAGGACGCCGAGCGCGCCGAACGCACCAGCCCGGCGGCGGCCGCCCGCGCGACCGTCTAGCGGTCGCCCGGCCTTCGCCCCCCCTGCCGCCCCCAAAAGGGGCGGCAGCGCTTTCAGCCTCCGCTTTCCCACCGCCCAAACGGGAGATCCCGCCACCCAGCCGGGCTGCGCTTCGCTCTAGAATGCGAATAATTGTTATTTGCAAGCTGAGCGTCCGCCGATGTGGTCTCCCGAATCCCGCCGTCTCTGGTCCTGGCCGATCGCGCTGGGCGTGCTGAGCACCTCCGGCCTGCTGTCGGCGCTGGTGTCGGACGCCTGGGGCGACGTCTGGTCGTGGATCGGCCTGGGCGTGCCGGTGGCGGTGATCGCCTGGTTTGCCTGGCGGCCCCGCAAGGCGGCCTGACGCCCGTCACCCATACCGTGCCGGCCCGGCGCCGGCCGCTGTCCCTCCCCGAAGAAGAACTCCCTCCAGGTCCCCGTCCCATGAATCACTTCCCGAAGCGCCCGCTGGCGCTCGCCATCGCCCTGGGCCTGTGCGCCCTCGCCGCCCCTGCCGCCTTCGCGCAGGACGCTCCCAAGGACAAGGACGGCGACGCGCCCTCCCAGTTGCCGGTGGTGACCGTCAGCGCCACCGCGGACAAGCAGGGCCTGTCCAAGGCCTATGCCGGCGGCCAGGTGGCGCGCGGCGGGCGCGCCGGGATCCTCGGCACCAAGGACAACCTCGAGACCCCGTTCTCGATCACCGCCTACACCAACGAGCTGATCCAGGACCGCCAGGCCAGGAGCGTCGCCGAGGTGCTGCAGAACGATCCCGGCATCCGTGCCGCGCGCGGCTTCGGCAACTTCCAGGAGGCCTACTTCATCCGCGGCTTCATCCTGAATTCGGACGACGTCGCCTACAACGGCCTCTACAGCCTGCTGCCGCGCCAGTACATCGCCTCGGAGCTGTTCGAGCGCGTCGAGGTGCTGCGCGGCGCCTCCGCCTTCCTGATGGGCGCGAGCCCCAACGGCAGCGGCATCGGCGGCAACATCAGCCTGCTGCCCAAGCGCGCGCCGGTCGAGCCGCTGACGCGCCTCACGGTGAACGCCGGCAGCGGCGGCGCGGGCGGCGCGGCGCTGGACGTCGCGCGGCGCTTCGGTCCGGACAAGGCCACCGGCGTGCGCTTCAACGCCGCCTACCGCGACGGCGGCACCGCGGTCGACGACGAGAAGGCGCGGACCAGCGTCGTCGCGCTGGGCGTGGACTGGCGCAGCCGCGACGTCCGCCTGAGCGCCGACCTGGGCTGGCAGGACAACCAGCTCACCCGCACGCGCCCCAGCGTCACCGTCAACGGCCTGAGCGCGATGCCGGCGCTGCCGGACAACAAGGCCAACTACGCCCAGCCCTGGACCTATTCCAACGAGCGCGACACCTTCGGCACGCTGCGCGGCGAATGGGACCTCAACGACGCCGTCACCGCCTGGGCCGCCTACGGCGCGCGCCGCAGCAAGGAAGCGAACCGGCTGGGCAACCTCACGGTCACCGACGCCGCCACCGGCGACGGCACCTTCTACCGCTTCGAGAACGGCCGCAAGGACAGCGTCGACACCGGCGAAGCGGGCCTGCGCGGCAAGCTGCGCACCGGCTCGGTCGGGCATGAATGGGTGGTCTCGGCCTCGGTGTTCTCGCTGGACACGAAGAACGGCTACGCGATGGACTTCCTGAACACGCAGCCGACCAACCTCTACACGCCGGCCCGGAGCGCGCTGCCCGCGTTCTCGGACAGCGTGTACGTCGGCAACAGCGTCGACGACCCGCGGCTCAACACCCGCATCCGCAACCGCAGCGTCGCCATCGGCGACACGCTGTCGCTGCTGGACGACTCGCTGCTGATCACGCTGGGCCTGCGTCACCAGACGCTCAAGGTCGACTCGATCAGCGCCACGGTCCGCTTCCTGGACACGATCACGCCGGGTGGCGTCGTCACCACCTACGACCGGAGCAAGACCAGCCCCGTCGCCGGCATCGTCTACCGCCTGTCCAGGCAGCTGTCGGTCTACGGCAACTACATCGAGGGCCTGAACAAGGGCGACAGCCTGGCCGCGCAGAACGGCCAGCCGGCGCGCGACCTGGCGCCCTACGCCTCCAAGCAGAAGGAAGTCGGCCTGAAGTACGACGGCGGACGCCTGGGCTTCGGCGCCTCCTACTTCACCACCGACAAGCCGCGCGCGGTGCTGGCGCAGGACACCGCCCAGGGCGAGGACCGCCATCGCGGCGTCGAGCTGACCGCCTTCGGCATGGCCACGCGCGAGCTCAAGGTGCTGGGCGGCCTGACCTGGCTGGACGCCAGGCAGCACGGCACCGGCGTGGCCGCCACCGAAGGCAAGCGCACGCTGGGCATCGCCCGGGTGCAGGCCAACCTGGGCGCCGAATGGGAAGTCCCCGCGCTGCAGGGCCTGGCGCTGGACGCGCGCGTCGTGCACACCGGCAAGGTCTTCGCCGACAGCGCCAACACGCTGCGCGTGCCGGCTTGGACCCGCCTGGACGCGGGCGCGCGCTATCTGTTCGAGGTGCAGGGCACGCTGCTCACGCTGCGTGCGCGGATCGACAACCTCACCAACCGCAAGTACTGGGCGTCGGCGGGCGGCTATCCGGACCAGAGCTACCTGGTCGTCGGCCAGCCGCGCAGCGTCAACCTGAGCCTGGCGGCCGACTTCTGAGGACACGACGATGCTGAGCTCGCGCGCCATCCGCGTCTGGAGCTGGTTCCACAAGTGGACCAGCCTGGTCTGCACGCTGTTCATGCTGCTGCTGTGCCTGACCGGGCTGCCGCTGATCTTCCATCACGAGATCGGCCACCTGCTCGGCGACGAGATCGAGGCCCCCGTGCTACCCGCCGCCATGGACGCGCAGCGGGTCTCGCTGGACGTCATGGCCAAGGCCGCGAACGCGGTGCATCCGACCCGCGTCATCCAGTACGCCGGCGAGAACGAGGACGACCCGCGCCTGTGGTGGTTCACGCTCGCCCCGACGCCGGCGCCGACCGAGGACTTCAAGTCCGTCGCCGTCGACGCCCGCACCGGCCTGGTGGTGCGCGAGTACCGCGTCGGCGAGGGCTTCATGGACCTGATGCTGCGCCTGCACGTGGACATGTTCGCGGGCCTTCCGGGCAAGCTCTTCCTCGGCTTCATGGGACTGCTGCTGCTGATCGCGCTGGTCAGCGGCGTGGTGCTGTATGCGCCGTTCATGCGCAAGCTGGACTTCGGCGCGGTGCGCAAGGACCGCTCCACCCGCGTCAAGTGGCTGGACCTGCACAACCTCGTGGGCATCGTCACGCTGGTGTGGTGCTTCGTCGTCGGCGCGACCGGGATGATCAACACCTGGGCCGACCTGCTGGTGAAGTACTGGCAGTACACCGAGGTCTCCACGCTGCTCGCCCCCTATCAGGGCCAGCCGCTGCTCCAGGCCAGGGACCGCGGTCCGCTGCAGGCCTCGCTCGACACCGCGATGCATCACGGCCAGCAGCGCAAGGTCTCGTTCATCGCCTTCCCCGGCACGGCCTTTTCCAGCCCGCACCACAACACGATCTTCCTGAAGGGCACCACGCCGCTGACCTCGCGGCTGCTGCAGCCGCTGCTGGTGG
>NZ_VOSR01000481.1:0-3332 GCF_007997345.1 Mitsuaria sp. TWR114 | reverse complement strand
GGTGGCCGAGCTGATCACCGCGCCGGTGACCGCGCCGATCGCGGCGCCGCCGGCGGTGCCGCGCTGGCGTTCATCCATGTTGGCGCAGCCTGCCAGGACGGCTGCCGCGAGGGCGGCCACGGCCAGACGAGGGTGTCGCATCTGCATGTCGTTTCTCCTTGTGATCCGGATAAGAAAACCCAACGGCCGCGGAGCCGGTCCCACCGATCCGCGCGGATGTCGCCCACGCGGCGGTGGTCCGTCCGTGGCCGGCGGATGAGTTGCGCGCGCGCCGCGCCGGAGTTCCAGCGCACGCGCGGCCGACGGTGATCGCCAGGGGCAAGCGCGGCGCCCGCGCAATGCCTTGATCCCAGTCAGCGCAACCCACCTATAACTGCTAGTCGGTGGTCAGGGATGACAGGTGTTTGCTATTTGGTGTCGAGTGGGCGATTCCTAGCATGAAGCCTTGTTCTTCCACTCCGCGGAAAGTCATGTCCCGCCCCTCCGACACCGGCCGCATCCCCGTCAGCGATGCGTCATCGACTTCGCCGCCCGTCCCGTCGCGCGAACGCTCCAACCCCCACGTACCCCACGTCCGCTACGCCAGCCAGCCGATCATCGATCGCACGGGTCGCGTCGTCGCGACCGAATTGCTGTTCCGCTGGAATGGCGATGATGGCCCGGTCGGCCCGGAACTCGGTGCCCACGCGACCGCCGCCGTGCTGTCCAACGCGCTGATCGACGGCGCGCTCCTGACCAGCGCGACCGCCGCGGAGCATCCGCTGGGGGACCTGCTGGTCAACATGGACGGTCGCACGCTGATGGGTCCGATCGCCGAGGCGATGACGCCCGACGTCGGCGTCATCGAGCTGCTGGAGACGGTCGAGGTGGACACGGCCCTGATGCAGCGCATCGAGGACCTTCATGGCCGGGGCTACCGCTTCGCGCTGGACGACATCGTCAGCCTGGACGATCCCCGGTGGGCGCTGGCCCCCTGGGCCCAGTTCGCCAAGATCGACATGCTGGGCCTCGCGCCGCTGGCGTTGCGCGCCCTGATCCGCCATGCCCATCAGCTTGGCCTGGCGGTCATCGCGGAGAAGGTCGACGACGATGAAGCCCACCAGCGCGCGCTGCGCGCCGGTGCCGACTTCTTCCAGGGTTATGGCATCGCGCGTCCCGCAACGGTCGCCGTGCCGGCCTTGCCGGAGACCGATGCCCGCGTGGTGGCCCAGCTTCTGCAGCTGGCCGCCTCGGGCGCCTGCGCCGCGACGCTGGCCATGGTCGCGGGCCTGCATCCCTCGCTGGTCGCGCGGCTGCTGCGCGTGCAGGAGATCCATGCCGCGCAGAGCGTGGCCACCTCCGAGTCGCTGGCGGAACTGCTGGCCTCGCTGCCTCGCCCCGTCCTGGTCGCGTGGTTGTCGGTGTTCGGCCTTGCCGCCATCCACGGCCGGGAGCATCAGCTCAGCGCCCTCCTGCGTGAGGAACTCGCGCAGGGCCAGCGACGCCTGAAGGAGCAGGGGCGGGTGAGATCGCCGACGGACGCCGACCGGGCCTCGTTCTACATGTGCCGGCAGCTGCTGCGCATGCGCCTGCGGCAAGGTGGACGCAACGGGCCATCGGCCGCTGCGAAGCCGGTCGTGCGTCGCGCCGGCCCGCTGGAGACACCTCGCCTGTGAGCGCGGCGGCCGTCGATGCGGCCTTGCGCCGCATTCCTACACCGCATTCCTACACCGCATGAAAAAGCCGCCCTCGGGCGGCTTTTTCGCGGGAGTGCGGCGACCGGCCGCAGCCGCCTCAGTCGTCGATCAGGCCATGCATGCGGGCGACGCTCGTCGCCATGGCGCGGGAGTTCACATTCAGCTTGCGATAGATCGAGCGCAGATGCTGGTTCACCGTGAAGCGCGAGATCGACAGGCGGTTGCCGATGTCCACGATGGGCAAGCCTTCGATCAGCAGGTTCAGCACGCTCCATTCGCGTTGGCCCAGGCCCAGCTCCTTGAGCTTCTGGACGCGGTCGACCTTGGGCTTCACGCCGGTCTCCAGGCTTTCCAGCTTGTCCAGCACCAGGCGCGACACCGCCGGGCTCAGCGGCGCGTGGCCGTTGTGGGTGGCGATGATCTTGTCGATCAGGCTGGGCTGGATCTCTTCCTTCAGCAGGTAGCCCGAAGCCCCCGAGCGCAGGCTGCGCATCACGTGCTTGGCGTCGCCGAAGGTGCTGATCACCAGGCTGCGCGCGTCGGGGCACTTCTCGGCGATCAGCTTGATCAGGTCGATGCCGTCCACGTCGGGCAGGCCCAGGTCGACCAGGTAGATGTCGGCGCGGTTGGCCAGGATCGCGGAGACCGATTCGCCGCGGTTGCGGCCGATGCCCACGATCTGGCAGGCGCTGCTGGCGGACACGACGTCGATCAGGCGTTGAAGAACCGTCGCGTCGTCTTCGATGATGGTGACAGTGATCATGTGTGAATCCCCTGATGGTTCGGTTTGTTGTGGAATCGAGGAGTGGGTCGTGCCTCAGCGCTCGCCGAGGGACTCCGACATCGTCTTCTTGACGGGCTTGAGCAGGTAGTCCAGCACCGTATGGCGGCCGGTGATGACCTCCACGGTGGCCGTCATGCCGGGTTGCATCACGACGCGCTCGGCCTTCGCGCCCTTGAAGCGCTTGCCGCTGACGCGGATGTGGGTCCGGTAATACGGCTGCTCGCCTTGCGGCGTGCGCTCCGTCAGCGCGTCGGGGCTGACGTAGGTCACGACGCCGTCGAGGGCGCCGTAGATGCTGTAGTCGAAGGCGTCGAGCTTGATCGTCGCCGGCATGCCGGGACGGACGAAGCCGATGTCGGCCGCGCGCAGCCGGGCTTCGATGATCAGGTCGTCGCCGGTGGGCAGCAGCTGCATGATTTCGTCGCCGGAGCGCAGCACCGCACCCACCGTGGTCAGCGTGATCAGGTTGACGACGCCGTCCACCGGGGCACGCAGCGCCGTGTGCTCGAGGTTGCCGCGGCGGTCGTTCAGCATCTGGTGCACGCTGGCGAGCTCCTCCTCGGTCTTGGCCAGTTCGGCCTGCGCGTCCTGGAGGAAGCGGTTGCGGCGGGTGGTGACCTGGCCGGCCGCCTCGTTCGCGGCGCGCTGCAGGCGCAGGAACTCGGCGGCGCTGATGTCGCCGGCCTTGAACAGCGGTTCGTTCAGCTCGACTTCCCGCCGGGCAAGGTCGGCGGACTTGGACAGCACCGCCAGCTCTTCCTGGAGCGCGGTCTGGCGGCGTTCATACAAGCGGCGCTGCAGGTCGTTGAAGGCCCCGGCGCCGGCGGGGCGGTAGGGCGTGCCGAGCGTCTCGGCGCGCAGTCGCGCCAGCG
>NZ_VOSR01000480.1:0-4546 GCF_007997345.1 Mitsuaria sp. TWR114 | reverse complement strand
GCGTTCAGGTCATCGCTGGCCATCGCCTGGACCTGGCCGGTCGTCAGCGCGGCGACCTGGCCGGTCGTCAGCGCGCCGACCTGGTCGGAGCTCAGCGCGTCGAACTGGTCGTGGTCAGCGAGCGGATCGCGGTCGAGGACAGCGCGCGCAGGTCGCCGGTCTCGATGGCGGCGATCTGGTCGGTCGACAGACCGGCCAGCTGGCGCGAGGTGAGGGTGGCGACCTGGGCCGAGCTCAGCGCGACGATCGCGTCGGTGGACAGCGCGGCGATCTGGGCCGAGCTCAGCGCGGCGATCTGGGCGGTGGTGAAGGCCTGGACGTCGGCGGACTCCATGCCCTGGACCTGGTCGGTCGACAGCGCGGCGATCTGGGCGGTGCCCAGGGCGCGGATCTGGCTGCTGCTCAGCGCGTTCAGCTCATCGGTGGACAGCACGGCGACCTGGCCGGTCGTCAGCGCGCCGATCTGGCTGCTGGACATCGCGGCGACCTGGTCCGAGTTCAGCGCCTGGACCTGGTCGGTCGACAGCGCGCGCACGGTGGCGGTGGACAGCGCCTTCATGTCGTCGGAGCTGATCGCGGCCATCTGGTCGGTGGTCAGGCCCTTGACCTGGGTCGAGGTCAGCGCGCCGATCTGGCCGGAGCTCATCGCCTCGATGGAATCGGAGCTCAGCGCGCCGATCTGGGCGGAGCTCAGCGCGCGCACCTGCGCGGTGGACAGCGCCTGCACGTCGGCGCTGTCGACGCCGGCCAGCTGGTCGGTGGTCAGCGCGGCGATCTGCTGCGTGGTGATGGCGCGGATCTGGTTGGTATCCAGCGCGGCGATCTCATCGCTGGCCAGCTGGCGAATCTGCTGGGTGGACAGCGCGTTGATCTGGGCGGTCGTCAGCGCGGCGACCTGGTCCGAGTTCAGCGCGGCGACCTGGTCGGTGCCCAGCGCCTTGACGGCGGCGGTGCTCAGCGCATGGACGGCGTCGGAGGTCAGCGCGGCGGCCTGGTCGGAATTCAGCGCGGCGGTCTGGGTGCTGGTCAGCGCGGCGGCCTGGCCGGTGCCCAGAGCGGCGACGCCCTCGGTGGCGAGGGCGGCGACTTGCTGGGAGCTCAGGGCCTTGATCTGCTCGGTCTTGAGCGCCTGCAGGTCATCGGAGGCCAGGCTGTTGATCAGGCTGGTGGAGATGGCGGCCACCTGCTGGGTGCTCAGCGCCCGGATCTGGTCCGAGGCCAGCGCATTCAGGTCGTCGGACTCCAGGTTGCGGACCTGCTGGGTGGTCATCGCGCCGACCTGGCGGGTGGTCATCGCGCCGAACTGGTCGGAGCCCAGCGCATTGAGCTGCGCGCTGGTGAAGGTCTGGACCGCGGCCGTCGACAGGGCGCGCAGGTCGTCGGACTCGATGGCGGCGATGTTGGTCGTCGTGAAGAACGACACCGCCCGGGTGCCGAGCGTCGCGAACTGCGAGGTCGTCAGCGCCTGGAACTGTTCGGTGGAAAACGCTGCCCAGTCTTCGCTGGTCAGGCGCGCCAGGGTCGTCGACGTGAGGGCGGCGATCTGGTCGGTCGTCAGGTTGGTAATCAGCGATGCCATCTTTGGAACTCCGTGAACCTATGGGGGCGGATGCGCCCATAGGCGCGAGGTGATTTGGGTCAGCTTTGGCACCCGACTTCCGGATGCCGTCATCCGGTTTTCGGACGCGGAATGACGAACTTGAGCTAGCCCAGAAATGTTATTTGCCGCCCGCTTAACCTGAACGGAACAAAAGGGCCGGGAGTCGGCCTCAGTTCACGGTTACAGACGGCGCGTAAAGCCCGTGAACGCGGGGGATGGGATGCTTGCCGGGGCAAGGTTTCCGGGGCCAATGAGCGAACGGTCGTTCACTTGTCGCGGCCGGGACATCCAATGGTGATCGGCACTTAGGCGCGACTCTGAAGCACGCGGAGCCCGGGTTTGCCGCGGTGGTGAGGCCGGCGTGAGCCTCGTGGGTGGCTGCAACAAGATGTGAGCCGTGTGAACGAACACCGCTGGCGGGTGGGCCCGGGAGGGGGCGCCGAGGACGCGGAAGGTGTCGTCCGTGACAAGTTCACGGGTTTTCCGAGGGCCCGGAAAGGTGGTTTTCGGGAGTTATCTCAAATACACCGGGAATATCGCCGGTGAATTAATGCCGAGGGATTTTCGCGGCGGCCCCGGTTCGTGCGCGCGCCTAATCGGCAGCGCGGCCGGTGGCCTTGAGTCCATTGTCGAAGTGACACCGGACCAGCCTCGCCGCCCGCTCCGGGTCACGGGCGAGCAGGGCATCCAGCATGTCGCGATGCTCCTGCAGCGATTCCTGCAGCCGCCCCTGCTTGAACAGCGAGTGGTGGCGGTTGAGCTTCATCACCCGGCGCAGGTCCGTGATGATCTGCATCCGCCAGCGGTTGCCGTCGATCTCGATGATGCGCAGATGGAAGCGCTCGTTGGCGGCGAAGAAGTGCTCCCGGCCGGCCTCGCCGGCGGCCAGGCTTTCCTCGAGCGCCTGGTGCAGCTGGCGAAGTTCCGCCAGCTCCGGGTCGGTCGCCGTGCGGGCCACGACGGCGGCGGCGTCGCTCTCCAGCAGGGACAGCAGTTGGTAGGCCTCGCGGACGTCGCGCTCGGACATCTCGGTGACGTAGGCGCCGCGGCGCACCCGCATCGTGACCAGCCCTTCGGAGGCCAGCACCTTGAGCGCCTCGCGCATCGGGGTGCGGCTGATGCCGAGCTCGGCGCAGAGCTTGAGCTCGTCGATCCAGCTGCCCGGTTCGAGTTCCTTGGCGAAGATGCGCTGGCGCAGCCGCTCGGCGACCTCCTCATAAAGCGGGGCGCGGGGAGCGAGCGGGGCGGTGAGCGGGCCAGTGACAGGCATGGCGCCGGAGTGTAGCGAATCCGAAATTCATAATTATGAATTCGCGCCACGCTATGATCCGCCGCTTCCAGGAGTCCCCCATGTCGAACGAACACAAGGTCCCCTCCGCCGCGCCGTCCGCCACAAGCGGGACGAACACTCCCCCAGAGTTCGCGCCGGCGACGCTGGAGCAATGGCACAAAGCGGCGGCGAAGTCCGCGCCCGGCGGGGACCCCGCCAAACTGAACTGGCACACCCCCGAAGGGCTGGTCGTCAAGCCGCTGTACACCGCGGCCGACACCCGCGACCTGCCGTACGCGGACACGCTGCCCGGCTTCGAGCCCTTCCTGCGCGGCCCGCAGGCCACGATGTACGCGGTGCGGCCCTGGACCATCCGGCAGTACGCCGGCTTCTCGACCGCCGAGGAGAGCAACGCCTTCTACCGCAAGGCGCTGGCCGCCGGCGGGCAGGGCGTGTCGGTCGCCTTCGACCTGGCGACGCACCGCGGCTATGACTCCGACCATCCGCGCGTGACCGGCGACGTCGGCAAGGCCGGCGTGGCGATCGACTCGGTGGAGGACATGAAGATCCTGTTCGACGGCATCCCGCTGGACAAGGTCTCGGTCTCGATGACGATGAACGGGGCGGTGCTGCCGGTGCTGGCCGGCTACGTCGTCGCGGCGGAGGAGCAGGGCGTCGCGCAGGACCAGCTCAGCGGCACCATCCAGAACGACATCCTCAAGGAGTTCATGGTCCGCAACACCTACATCTACCCGCCCGAGCCGTCGATGCGCATCATCGGCGACATCATCGAGTACACGGCTTCGCACATGCCGAAGTTCAACTCGATCTCGATCAGCGGGTACCACATGCAGGAGGCGGGCGCGAACCAGGCGCTGGAGCTGGCCTTCACGCTGGCCGACGGCAAGGAGTACGTCAAGACCGCGATCGCCAAGGGCATGGACGTGGACGACTTCGCCGGCCGGCTGTCCTTCTTCTGGGCGGTGGGGATGAACTTCTATCTGGAGATCGCCAAGATGCGGGCCGCGCGGCTGCTGTGGTGCCGGATCATGAAGGGCTTCGGCGCGAAGAACCCCAAGAGCCTGATGCTGCGCACGCACAGCCAGACTTCCGGGTGGAGCCTGACCGAGCAGGACCCCTACAACAACGTGGTGCGCACCACCATCGAGGCGATGGCGGCGGTGTTCGGCGGCACGCAGTCGCTGCACACGAACTCGTTGGACGAAGCGATCGCGCTGCCCACCGAGTTCAGCGCCCGCATCGCGCGCAACACGCAGCTGATCATCCAGGAGGAGACCCACATCACGAACGTGATCGACCCCTGGGCCGGCAGCTACATGATGGAGTCGCTGACCCAGGACATGGCCGACAAGGCCTGGGCGATCCTCGAGGAGGTCGACGCCATGGGCGGCATGACCAAGGCGGTGGACTCTGGCTGGGCCAAGCTCAAGATCGAGGCCAGCGCCGCGGAGAAGCAGGCGCGCATCGACAGCGGCAAGGACGTGATCGTCGGCGTCAACAAGTACCGGCTGGCCAAGGAGGATCCGGTCGAGATCCTCGAGGTCGACAACGTCAAGGTGCGCGACAGCCAGATCGCGCGCCTGCGGAAGATCAAGGCCACGCGCGAGGGCGCCAAGGTGCAGGCGGCGCTGGCGGCGCTGACCGAGGCCGCGCGC
>NZ_VOSR01000048.1:0-3440 GCF_007997345.1 Mitsuaria sp. TWR114 | reverse complement strand
GTCGTTGATCAGCGCCAGCGTGTTGCCGTCGACGACCGCCAGGCCCTCGGCCTTCTCGGCCTTCCAGCCGGCGGCGTTCAGGTCCAGCAGCACCGTCTTCTTCAGCTTCACGACCTGGGCCCAGGTCACCGCCGAGGCGGTCACGCCATCGATGCTGTTGCGCTCGAGCTCGATCCCGATGGCGGCGATGTCGGTCGCCGCGGCCGGCAGCTCCACCAGCATCAGGAAGTTGCGCACCGCGCCGGTCGAGTCGGCGCCCTGCTCGATGACGATGAACCTGCCGTTGCCCAGCGAGACCAGGTCGCCGAGCTTGGCGCTGCCGGTGCGGTTGCGGTCCCACTTCTCGCCCTTGGCGGCGAGCGGGTAGCTGAGCGGATAGGCGTAGAGCCGCGAGGTCTCGGTCTTGGGATCGAACTCGATCCAGCGCGCGAACTGGGCGAAGTCGCGCACCTTGACCTTGTCGGTGGTCTTGCCGTCCTGGTCCAGGTCGGCGCTGTCGACGACTTCGATGCTCTTGCCGGCGGCGTCCACCGGATCGATCGGGCTCTGCAGGAAGCCATGCAGCCGGCCGGTCGCCGCGTCCATCGTCAGGCCTTCCATGCCGCGGTTGGGGCGGCGATGCTTCAGCACCTCGGGCAGGCTGCCGGCGGTCGTGCCGGGCGCGTAGCGCTTGACGACCTGGAAGCTGGCCGCGTCGATCTTCACGATGAAGGGGCCGTACTCGTCCGAAGTCCAGAACACCTTGTTGGCGGCGTCGTGGACCAGCGTCTCGCTGTCCAGGCCGTTCGCGTCGAAGTTGCCCTTGGTCTGGTCGAACTTCAGGGTGTCGGCCAGCGGCACCTCGGCGCTGTTGCCGACGGCGCCGAAGGGCAGCGGGCGGCCGGTGACCTTCGAGCCGTCGGGGTTCTTCAGCGGATTCAGGCTGGTGATGACCGCGCCGTCCTTGCCCAGCGTGATCACGCCGATCGACGGCGCGAAGCTTGGCGCGGGGAACATCTTGGTCGTCACGACCGCGCCGGTGTCCGGGCGCGGCGCGCTCGGGCTGTCGCCGTTGGGGCCGCGGTCGGTGATGCCCCAGAACTCCAGCGCGCCGTCGGCGTTCCTGCCCTTGTAGGCCAGGCCCGAGCCGACCGCCGGATAGAAGCCCTTGGGGAAGTCCTTCTTCGCGTCGGCGTTGCTGCCCTCGTAGGGCACGTACTGGTTGTCGGCGGCGCGGATCTGGAACTTGGTGATCGCGACGGCGCCGCCGGCGCTGTCCTGCGTGGCGCTGCTGGTCTCGGTCTTGCCGAGCAGCGTGGCCATCGTCGATTCGTAGTGGTCGACCGCGGCGGCGCGGCGGCTGGCGCTCATCGCGCGGCCGGCGTAGGGCTGGCCGTAGACGTCGTTCTGCCCGGCCGGCAGCAGCGCGGCGAAGGCCTTGTCGAAGTCGGCGCGGCCAAGTTGAAGTCCAGCGCCTGGGTCAGCGCGTCGTGCACCGCGGCCGTGATGCGGATGCCGTTGGTGGGATCGTCATCCTCGTCCAGCGCCTGCAGGAAGACGAGGCGGTTCTGCAGCTTGACGTCGCCCAGCGCGCTGGTGCCGGCGAGGTCCGCCGCCGCGACGGTCGCCGCGCAGGCGGCGCTGCCCACGATGACGCCGCCGACGCTGAAGCTCACCGTGTCGCCCGCCTTGCAGGAGAAGACGCCGTTCGCGCCGGTCTTGCCGGAGATCGCCGACGGCGCGGCCTGGTAGCTGACGCCCTCCACCGGCGCATCGACGAGCCGACCCTGCGTCGGTTGGACGACGACCGGGATGTCGTAGCCGTCGTTGTCCTTGGTGTTGCAGGCGCTCAGCGCCGCGATCGCGGCCAGGCTCATCAGGGTTCGGCCCAACCGGCTCGGACGGCACAGGCGGGGAACGGAACGGACGGTCGTCTTCTTCATGTCGATCTTTCGTGGCTCGAGGACGCCGCGGCCCGGTCTCCCTCGACGGGCCGGGTGGCGACAGGGCGGCACGCTAGGCAGCGCGGATGACAGCCCCGTGAAGCGCGTTAACGAATCGTCACGAATACGACAGGAAACCGGGAATACCCCGGGCGAAGGCCGACAGCAGAAAGCCCCGGCACCGCGTCGGGCGACGCGGGCCGGGGCCCCGGTCAGACGGCTGCAGAGGAGGAGATCAGCCGTTGACCTTGATGCGGTTGTTGACCGACTGGACGCCCTTGGCGGCCAGGGCCATCGAGCCGGCGCGGTCACGCGCGGCCAGGTCGGGCGCGGTGCCGTCCAGGGTCACGTGGCCCTTCTCGGTCTCGACCTTCACATCGAGCGCGCTGAGCTTGGGGTCGCCCGCCAGCGCGGTCTTGATGGACGTCGTGATCTGGGCGTCGTCGACGGCGGCGCGACCTTGTCGGCGGTCCGGTCCATCTTGTTGCCCATGTTGTCCATGGCCTGGCGGGTGTCCTGCTTCGCTTCCTCGGACTTCTGCTCCATCTTGGAGATGCCGTCGTCCAGGCGCTGGCCGGCGGTGCGACCGTCGTCCTCACGACCGCAGGCGGTCAGGGCGACGGCGGCCACCACGGCGGGCAGCAGCAGGGCGAGTTGGCTGGGGCGGGAAGAGTGCTTCATGGCGAGGCTCCTTTCGGGGATATCGCGGTGTCGCGGAAATTCCGCGGAAGGCCGCGGATCCATGCCCTCACTCTAGGCAGGCGCCCGGCGCCACCGGGTCGGCGGCGACCGGAAGCGGTGGTCGCCGAGCGTCCCGGGCGCTCGTAGGAGCCCGCCTACAGCCCGCCACCCGCAGACGAGGCGCCACCTTCCCCGGGCATCCCCGCCATCCCGGGAATCGGAAAGTCGATGCGCGGAATCTCCGGCTCATCGCGCTTGAGCGGCAACCAGGCGCAGACCTCGGTGCCCTGCCCCGGCGCGCTGCGCAGGCGCAGCTGGCCGCGCTCGGCCTCGACGCGGAAACGCATGCCCAGCAGCCCGTGCGAGCCCAGCGTGAGCCGGTCCGGCTCGAAGCCCTGGCCGTTGTCGGCGACCACGACCATGGCCTGCGCGTATTCGCGCTTGAGCGTCACCTCGACCTCGGTGGCCCGGGCGTACTTGGCGGTATTGGTCAGCGCCTCCTGCACCAGCCGGAAGGCCGTCAACTGCGCGCTGGGCGGCAGCTCGACCGCGGGATCCAGGCTCATGCGGATCGGCACGCCGAGCCGCTCGGAGGTCTCGCGGCACAGGATCTCGAGCGCCGGCACCAGGCCGAGCTGGTCCAGCGTCGACGGCCGCAGGTCCTCGATGATGCGGCGCTTGAGCGCGATGCCGCTGTTGAGCGTCTCCGTCAGGTGGTTGAGCCGCTGCATCAGGTCGGGCGCCCCGGCCTGCAGCTTGGGCCGCAGCCGCGCGACGTCGAGCTTGGCCGCGGTCAGCAGCGCGCCGAGCTCGTCATGCAGGTCGCGGGCGAGGCGG
>NZ_VOSR01000479.1:0-4106 GCF_007997345.1 Mitsuaria sp. TWR114 | reverse complement strand
TCGATCTCGGCGAGCAGGTGCACCAGCTGGCGGCGGCGCTCGGCCTGCTCGCGCGCCTCGGGCGTGCCCTTGTCGCGCTGGGGGTCGGGCGGCGGCAGCAGCGCAAGCTCGCGTCGCACCCGGGTGAGCAGCTGTTCCTGGGCCACCTGCAGCTGCTGGATCTGGCTGTGCTGGACCTCGGTGCTGTCGCCGGTCTCGGCCTTGGGCGAGGGCGGCAGCGGCGACGTGGCGCGCAGGTCCGCCGCCATCTCGCCGCCGCCGGCCAGGTTGGCCTGTGCCAGCGCCTGCGCCTTGACCGGCGCCTCCTGGCCGCGGGCGTTGACCAGCACCACCTCCAGCGGCGTGTCCTGGAACAGGCGGTCGAACTGGTCGGGCGCGACGAACTTGAGCGTCCCCAGGCCCAGGTGCACCCCGGCCGAGACGATCAGCGCGTACTGCAGGAGGCTGAGCTTGGGCATCGTGAACATGCGGAAGCGGATCAGGAGGCGGCGGGGGCGGGCGTCGCCGCGCCGTCCGTGCCCTTGGTCGTGTCGGCGCTATCCGCGCCTTCGTCGTTGACGTCGATCGCCAGCGTCAGCACGCCGCTGGGCTCTTCGTCCTCCTCGGCTTCCGCGTCGCCGGACGGGGCGGCCTCGGCATCCAGGCGCTCGACCAGGTTGGCGTGCACCTCCAGCGTCAGCTCATCCAGGCCGGTGATGCGGACCTTGACGTGGCTGTTGCGCGGCAGCGATTCGCAGCCCAGCGCGCGGAACACCAGCGGCAGCTCGTCGGCGCGGACCAGGCCGTCCTTGAGGACCGCGGCGGTCAGCTCGGTGATGCCCTGCTGCTGCAGATAGCGCAGCGTCCAGTAGCGCTCGATGCCGGACTGGAAGCCGTTGTAGGCGCTGTAGGCGGCGTCGAAGCCCGAGATGATCGAGAACAGCGCCGCGTCCTTGGGCTTGAACGGCGCCGCCAGCGCGGCGGTCTTGCCGTGACGGGCGCAGGCGATGATCTGCCACTGGTTCACGAGGTCGACATAACGGCGCAGCGGCGACGTCGCCCAGGTGTACTGCGCCACGCCCATGCCGGCGTGCGGCGCGGGCTTGGTGCCCATGCGGACCTTCATGCCCGGCGCCAGGCTGGCCTGGCTGCGGTAGATGCCGGGCACGCCGCAGTCGGCGAGGATGCCGCCCCAGCTGGAGTTGGCCAGGATCATGGCCTCGGCCACGATCAGGTCCAGCGCAGTGCCGCGCTGGCGCACCGAGATGCTGACCTGCTCGGCGCCCACCGGTTCGTGCTCGCCGTTGCCCTCCAGGCGGAAGTTGTAGTCGGGCCGGTTGAAGGTCTCGGGCTTGCCGCGCACCACCTCGCGCTTGGCCTTGAGGTCCTTGGCCAGGCGGTAGGCGAAGGCCAGTTCCGGCGCGAAGTCGTAGTCGGCCGGCGCCGCGCCGGTCAGCGTGGCGTCGGTGATGACGTGGTCCAGCTTGTCGTGGCGCAGGTTGGCGGCGATGGGCACGCGCTCGAGCCGGGTCTCGCGGGCGGTGATCTCCAGCGTCGCCTCGTCCATCGTCAGGTAGATGCTGACGGCGGGGCAGTCGCGGCCTTCGATCAGCGTGTAGGCCTGGACCACGTCGTCGGGCAGCATGGTGAGTTTCCAGCCCGGCATGTAGACGGTGGAGAAGCGCTCGCGGGCGACCTTGTCCACCGGCGAGTCCGGCTGGATCGCCAGGCCCGGCGCCGCGATGTGCACGCCGAAGACCACCGTGCCGGTGCCCAGGCCCTGGACGGACAGCGCGTCGTCGATCTCGGTGGTGGCGGAGTCGTCGATCGAGAACGCGCGCACGCCGGCCAGTGGCAGCTCGTCCCTGATCTGCGGCGCGGACAGCGCGGGGAAGCTGGTGCCCTTGGGGAAGTGCTCGAAGAGGAAGCGCTTCCAGTGGAACTGGTAGGGGCTGGCGATCGCGCCGGCGTCCTTGAGCAGGTCCAGCGGCGCCTTGTGGCTGCGCTTGGCGGCCTCGACGACGGCCTTGTACTCCGGGCCGTTCTTGTCGGGGCGGAAGAGGATCTTGTAGATCTGGTCGCCGATCGGCGCCGGGCATTGACCCGCGGCGAGCTCGTCGGCCCACTGCTCGATCTGCGCCGCGACCTGCTTCTTGCGTTCGATGCCCAGCAAGGCGGCCTTGACGATCTCGGCCGGCGCCTTCTTGAACAGGCCCTTGCCCATCCGGCGGAAATAGTGCGGCGCCTCGAACAGGCGGAAGAGCGCGCCGGTCTGCTGGCCGAGCGTCGCTTTCTCGTCGAAGTAGTCGCGGGCCAGGTCGGCGAAGCCGAATTCGCCCTCGGGCGCGAACTCCCAGGCCAGGTCGAGGTCGATCTCGGCGGCCAGGCGCTGGCCCTCCGCGATCAGCTCGGCCGGCGCGGGCTTGTCGAACTTGAGCAGCACATGGGCGGTCTTCACTTTGACGCGCTTGCCCGAATCGAGCTCGATCTGCATCGAGGATTCGGCTTCGGACAGGATGCGGCCGGCGAGGAATTTTCCGGCGTCTTCGAACAGGGCAAACATAGCGGCGGGATTGTCGCTGATCGTGGAGGGGGTGCCGGACGGGTCCGCGCGGCGGGCGTGTCAATTCGTTCCGGGTGGCGACCCGGCGGATGCGGACGCGCCGCGGGGGCTGTTCGCAGGCTGTCGCGGCGATGTCAATCGCGTGTCAACGGTCGGTCACGGCGCCTTCGCATACTCGCCGCGCACTGGCCACCCCACATGCCCCCACGATTCCACACCCTCATTGCCGCGCAGTTCCTTTCCGCGCTCGCCGACAACGCGCTCCTCATCGTCGGCATCGCGCTGCTGCGCGAGATGGGACAGCCGGCCTGGTGGGCGCCGCTGCTGAAGCTGTGCTTCACGCTCGCCTACGTCGGGCTGGCGCCGGTGGTGGGATTGATCGCCGATGCCTGGCCCAAGGTGGCGCTGATGAGCTGGATGAATGGGCTGAAGGCGCTGGGGGTCGGCGCGATGGCGCTGGGCCTGGATCCGCTGCTGGCATTCGGCATCGTCGGCACGGCCGCGGCCTGCTATGCGCCGGCCAAGTACGGCCTCATCACGGAGATCGTTCTGCCGACGCGCCTGGTGGCGGCCAACGGGTGGATCGAGGTGTCGGTGGTGTGCTCGGTGCTGCTGGGCACGCTGGTCGGCGGCCTGCTGGTCAGCCCGTGGTGGATGGCGGCGATGGGGGGATGGGGTGTGGCGCGTCCGCTGATCGCGTCGTTGTACGCGCTGCTGGGCGTCTATGCGCTGGCGGCGCTGCTGCAGCTGCGCGTGCCCGAGAGCGGCATCGTCTATCCCCGGCCGCCGCGCCGCGCGCTGGACATCGTGCGTGATTTCCGGATCTCCAACCGCGCCCTGTGGCGCGACCGGCTGGGTGGTCGCTTGTCGCTATCGATGACGACGCTGTTCTGGGGTGCGGGTGCGACCTTGCAGCTGGCGGTCCTGCAATGGGCGCAGGACGTGCTGGGTCTGCGCTTGAACCAGGGCGCGTACCTGCAGGCCACGGTGGCGATCGGGGTTGTGGTGGGTGCGGGTCTGGCGGGCCGATGGATTGCGTTGCACCACTCGTTGCGGGTGATGCCGCTGGGTCTGATGCTGGGTGGTTTGATGCTGGGCACGCCGTGGGTGACGTCGCTGGGCTGGGCGCTGCCGGCGATGGTGCTGGTGGGTGCGGTGGGTGGTGCGATGGTGGTCCCGATGAATGCCTTGCTGCAGCACCGTGGCGTGCAGATCCTGAGCGCTGGCCGTTCGATTGCGGTGCAGGGCTTCAACGAGAACCTGAGCATCTTGCTGATGCTGGGTTGCTACACCGCGCTGCAGGCGATGGGAGTTCCGCTGGTCTGGTTGATGAGCGCGCTGGGCGCTTTCGTCTTCGCCTGCGTGCTGATCCTGATGATCCGCCGTCGCGTCCGTGATGGTGTGGCGCCGACCTCTTCGAACCGCTCTCTGGTGTGAGGTGAAGGGAGCCCGGGGCCGGCAGCGGCGCCCGCTTTGGGCACTCAACTCCCGCCGCTCACCTTCGGCTCGCTTTGGTCAGACAGAACGTGCCTGGTCAGTTTTTGGAAGCGGGCGCCGCTGCCGG
>NZ_VOSR01000478.1:1168-2077 GCF_007997345.1 Mitsuaria sp. TWR114 | reverse complement strand
ACCGCATCGCCGGCACCGACGCCGCGCGCGTCCTGGCGCTGGCAGGGCAGCGGCTGGACGAACTCGACGCCGCCGGCCCGGACACCGCCCCGGTGCGCCGCCCCCCGCTGTGGGACGGCCGGTCGGCCGCGCGCATCGTCGAGCGCCTGGCGACGGATCTGCTCCGCTGAGCCTCCCCCCGCGTTCCGGGGGTCTGCCCCGGGAAGTTGTCACGCTGGCGTGAAGCCGGGCGGGGTCGCGGGCGTACAGTTGCGGCCTCACGCGCTCAGAGAAGCGCCGGGCCCGGGCAGAGGGGGATCGCCATGGATGTTTCAACCGCTTCCACCAGGGAGGCGCACCGCCCCGGCATCGCCGGCGCAGCGGATCTGGACCTCGACAGGACCCGCGCGACGCTGATGGTCCTGGGCATCGCCCTGCACACCGCGGACGTCTTCATCACCTCGGGCGACTGGCTGGTCGCCGACAGCCACCGCAGCGCCTTCTTCGACGCGCTGGTCGCGCTGATCCACAGCTTCCGGGTGCCCGGCTTCTTCCTGCTGTCGGGCCTGCTCTTCGCCGGCAGCCTGCGCCGCCACGCCACGCCCGACCTGCTCGTGCGCCAGCTGCTGCGCCTGGGGGTGCCGCTGTTGAGCTGCTGGCTGCTGCTCAACGGCGCGCAGCAGGCACTGCTCGCCTGGCAACGGGGCGCCGATCCCTGGGCGGCGCTGGACGGCCTGTCCGCCCCGGTGTTCCACCTCTGGTTCCTGCGCGACCTGCTGGTGCTGAACCTGCTGGTGCTCGCCGCCTGGGCCATCGCCCAGGGCCGGCATCGCCGCGCCACCCGGACCGCCGCCCGCGGCGCCGGGCGCTTCGCCGCCTGGCTCTCGCGTGCCGGCGACGCCGGGCCGGCGCACTGGCTGTCGGTGGCGC
>NZ_VOSR01000478.1:0-1159 GCF_007997345.1 Mitsuaria sp. TWR114 | reverse complement strand
TCCGGCTGACCGGCATCGCCTACGAGGCCGGCCCGGGCGACCTGACGCTGTTCAACCTGGCCTTCTACGCGCCGCTGTTCCTCGCAGGCCTGGCGCTGTGGCATCGCCCCGCCTGGCTGCGGGCGTGGCTGTCGACGCCGCTCTGGCTGCTGCCGGTGGCCGCCTTCGCGGCCAACTGGGGCGACGCGGCCAGCGCCACGCTGCCGCATCCGCTGGCCCGCGAGGCAGCACTGGCGGTGGAACTGCTGGGCATCTGGATCGCGACCGGCGCCGCCGTGGGCGCGCTGGGGCGCTGGCGCACCGGCCCGCGCGGCTGGCTCGGCCGCATGCTCGCCGAGGCGAGCTACACGATCTTCCTCGTCCACCACCTGCTGGTGGTGGCGCTGGCTGCTGCTGCTGCCGCTCGATTGGCCGGCGGCGGTCAAGTTCCCGATCATCGCGCTGGCCACGCTGGCGCTGAGTCTGGCGATCCACCGCTGGCTGGTGCGGCCCTTCGCCCTCATGCGGCTGCTCTTCAACGGCCGCACGCCCGCCCCCCAGGGCGAGCGCCCGGTCACGCCCGCGCCGGGCCGCGCCCGATCCGGCGCTTGATCCGGCGCCGGCCCGCGCGGCCGGGGGCCGCGGCGGTCAGTGGGTGTCCAGGACCGGGAAGCCCTTGACCAGGTCGTCGATCGCCTTGACCTGCTCCAGAAAGGGCTTGAGCTGCGACAGGCGCAGCGCGCTGGGGCCGTCGCACAGCGCCTTCTCGGGCTCGGGATGGGCCTCCAGGAAGAGGCCGGCCAGGCCGATCGCCATGCCGGCGCGGGCCAGCTCGGTGACCTGGCCGCGGCGACCGCCCGAGGCGGCGGCACCGGACTCGCGCTGCTGCAGCGCATGGGTCACGTCGAAGATCACCGGCTTGCCGCCGCTGACCTGCTTCATCACGCCGAAGCCCAGCATGTCCACGACCAGGTTGTCGTAGCCGAACTGGGCGCCGCGGTCGCACAGCATCACGTTCGGATTGCCGCCTTCCTCGAACTTCTCGACGATGTTCTTCATCTGCGGCGGGCTGACGAACTGCGGCTTCTTGATGTTGATCACCCGGCCGGTCTTCGCGAGCGCGATCACCAGGTCGGTCTGGCGGGCCAGGAAGGCCGGCAGTTGCAGCACGTCGCAGACG
>NZ_VOSR01000477.1:0-6194 GCF_007997345.1 Mitsuaria sp. TWR114 | reverse complement strand
CTCGCCGCCAAATGAAAACCGGGACAAGCCCGGCCATTCATCCGACATCCCCAGCAGTTCCTCCGGGGATTCGCTGCAAGACAGATGTCTGTGCAGCGAAGACAGTGACTGTAGCACAGCAAAAGAACGGCTCACAAGGACTACAAAGGAAAGTTGTTGACGACTGGCCGCGTCTCGCACGAATCGCCGCCAAGTCCTTGTCGCACCGTGCCGAGCCCTCACCGCTCAATGAAAAAGACCCGCCGAAGCGGGTCTTTCCAGGGAGGCAATGTCGGAAGCGGAACTCAGTCCGCGTCCTGGAACGCTTCCTCGCGCTTGTTCTTGATGGAGGGCAGCATCACGACGACCACCATCAACGCCGCCGCGATCAGCAGGCCGGCGGACAGCGGCCGGGACAGGAAGGTGCTCCAGTCGCCCCGCGACAGCAGCAGCGCGCGGCGCAGGTTCTCTTCCATCATCGGGCCGAGGATGAAGCCCAGCAGCAGCGGCGCGGGTTCGCAGCTCAACTTGTAGAAGATGTAGCCCACCACCGCGAAGGCCGCCGTCATGAACACGTCGAAGTTGTTGTTGTTCAGCGTGTAGGTGCCGATGCAGCAGAAAACGACGATGGCCGGGAACAGGAAGCGGTAGGGCACCGTCAGCAGCTTGATCCAGATGCCGATCAGCGGCAGGTTCAGGATCACCAGCATCAGGTTGCCGACCCACATCGAGGCAATCAGCCCCCAGAACAGTTCCGGGTTGCTGGTCATGACCTGCGGGCCGGGCTGGATGCCCTTGATGGTCATCGCGCCCACCATCAGCGCCATCACCGCGTTGGGCGGGATGCCCAGCGTCAGCATGGGGATGAAGGAGGTCTGCGCGCCGGCGTTGTTGGCCGACTCCGGACCCGCCACGCCCTGGATGGCGCCCTTGCCGAACTTCTCCGGGTGCTTGGAAAGCTTCTTCTCCAGCGTGTAGGCCGCGAACGAGGACAGCAGCGCGCCGCCACCGGGCAGCACGCCCAGCACCGAGCCCAGCGTGGTGCCGCGCAGCACCGCCGGCCAGGCGTCGTGGAAGTCCTGCTTGGTCGGCCACAGGCCCTTCACGCTCTTGGTGAACACCTCGCGATGCTCGGCCGGCTGGCCCAGGTTCGCGATGATCTCGCCGAAGCCGAAGATGCCCATGGCGATCACGACGAAGTTGATGCCGTCGGTCAGCTCGGGGATGTCGAACGAGAAGCGCGGCGTGCCGGAAATGACGTCGGTGTTGATCTGTCCGAGCAGCAGGCCCAGCAGGATCATCGCGATCGCCTTGACCAGCGAGCCCGAAGCCAGCACGACCGCACCGATCAGGCCCAGCACCATCAGCGAGAAGTACTCGGCGGGACCGAACTTGAAGGCCAGCTCGGTCAGCGGCGGCGCGAAGGCCGCGATGACCACCGTGCCCACGCAGCCGGCGAAGAACGACCCCAGGCCGGCGGCCGCCAGCGCGGCACCCGCCCGGCCCTGGCGGGCCATCTGGTAGCCGTCGATCGCGGTCACCACGGACGACGATTCGCCGGGCACGTTGATCAGGATCGCGGTGGTGGAGCCGCCGTACTGCGCGCCGTAGTAGATGCCGGCAAGCATGATCAGGGCCGGCGTCGCGTCCAGCGAATAGATCGAGGGCAGCAGCATCGCGATCGTCGCGACCGGGCCGAGGCCGGGCAGCACGCCGATCAGCGTGCCCAGCACCGCGCCGCCGAAGGCATAAAGCAGGTTCTGCAGCGTGAACGCGGTGCCGAACCCCAGCATCAGGTTGTTGATCAGATCCATGTGGGTCTCCTCAGCCGCCCAGGAAGGTGGGCCAGACAGGGATCACCAGGTTCAGACCCCAAACAAAGATGCCCCAGCTGCCGATGGTCAGGACCACGCTGCTGAGCAGCGCGTCGCGCCAGTGGAATTCATCGCTGGCGAAGGAGACGCAGGTGATGAGCAGCGGCAGCGTGACGACCATGCCCAGCCGCGGCAGCGCGAAGCCGAACAGCACGATCGAGCCCACCACGATCAGCAGCGGCTTCCAGGCGAAGGCGCCGACCGGCTGGCCGCCCTCCGACTCGATCGTCAGCGCCTTGAACAGCACGACCGCGCCAAGCAGCGCGAGCAGGATGCCCAATCCGAACGGGAAGTAGGCGGGCCCGGGGCGGGCCGAGGAGCCAAAGCTGTAGTTCACTGCCGAGCCCCACGCGAACGCGACGCCAACGACCACGAACATCAGCCCTGACCAGAAGTCGCGTTGACTCTTGATCTTCATCGAGGGAACCTCTAGCGGCATGAATGGCGGCGATTCTAGGAATCGGGCCCCCTCCAGGCTCTGTGGTTATCACGTAATGGACCACACCGCCCCTCGCCCCGCCCATGCGGGGAGCTTCACACCCCCGTAGGCATGGGGCCCGCGCGCTGTCTGCGGGGACTTACCCGCCCCATGAGCGAGGGGCGTCCGCGCGACGGCCGCCGCTCAGTTTTCCCAGGTGGGCGTGCTGCGCAGGACCTCTTCCATCGTGGTGAGGCCTTCCGCGACCTTCATGGCGCCGGCCAGGCGCAGCGGACGCAGGCCTTCCTGGAGCGCCTGCCGGCGCAGCGCCGACATGTCGGTATTGGGGTGCAGATGCTTGCGCACGCTGTCGGACATCAGCAGCAGCTCGTACAGGCCGGCGCGGCCGCGGTAGCCGGTGTTGCGGCAATCCAGGCAGCCGACCGGCCGGTACGGCTTGACGCCGCCGTTCAGGCGCCACGGCTTGAGCATCTCGTTGAGCGACTCCCGCGTGACCTCGGGATCCGGCGCCTTGCAGCTGGGGCACAGGGTCCGCACCAGGCGCTGGGCCAGCACGCCGATCACCGTCGCGTCGATCAGGTAGTTCGGCACGCCCAGGTCCACCATCCGGGTGATGGCCGACGCGGAATCGTTGGTGTGCAGCGTCGAGAACACCAGGTGGCCGGTCAGCGAGGCCTGGATCGCCATCTCGGCGGTCTCCAGGTCGCGGATCTCGCCGACCATGATGATGTCCGGGTCCTGCCGCATCAGCGCGCGCAGGCCCTCGGCGAAATTGAAATCGATGGCGGGCTGCACCTGCGACTGGTTGAACGCCGGCTCGATCATCTCGATCGGATCCTCGACGGTGCAGACGTTGACCTCCTCGGTGGCCAGGCGCTTGAGCGTCGAATACAGCGTCGAGGTCTTGCCGCTGCCCGTCGGGCCGGTGACCAGGATGATCCCGTGGGGGCGCGCCGTCAGGCGGGTCCAGCGCTCCGCGTCGTGGCCGGAGAACCCGAGCTGGGCCAGGTCCTTGACCGCCGTGTCGGGGTCGAAGATCCGCATCACCATCTTTTCGCCGAAGGCGGTGGGCAGGGTCGACAGCCGCATTTCCACTTCCTCGCCGGCCGGATTGCGCGTCTTGATGCGGCCGTCGAGCGGGCGGCGCTTCTCCACCACGTCCATGCGGCCGAGCAGCTTGATGCGCGCGGTCATCGCGCTCATCACCGAGGGCGGCAGCTGGTAGACGGTGTGCAGCACGCCGTCGATGCGGAAGCGGATCACGCCCATCTCGCGGCGCGGTTCCAGGTGGATGTCGCTGGCGCGCTGGTCGAAGGCGTACTGCCAGAGCCAGTCCACGACCTGCACCACGCCCTGGTCGTTGGCGTCGAGCTGGCGGTTGCTGCGGCCCAGCTCGACCAGCTGCTCGAAGCTGGCCGGCTGGTTGACCTCCCCGCTCTTCGTCGCCGCGCGCACCGACCGGGCCAGCGTGAAGAACTCGGTCGTGAAGCGCGCGATCTCCTGCGGATTGGCCAGCACCAGCTTCACCCGCTTGCGGGTGTGGGACTCGATCTGCGGCACCCAGCCGGCCTCCAGCGGCTCCGCGGTGGCGATGGTCACGTCAGTCAGGCCGACCAGGATGGGCAGGCAGCGCCGGGCCTCGGCGTAGCTGGCGGACATCACGTCGGCGACGCGGCCCACGTCGACCTTGAGCGGGTCGATGCGGACATACGGCAGCTTCAGGCGGCCGGCCAGCCATTCGGTGAGCGCCTCGATGTCCAGCGGCCGGCCGTTGGCCGCGCGGGTCAGGCCGGCGTTGCCCAGCCGGATCAGCGGATGCTGCGCGCTGTGGCTCGCGCCGAAGCGGGCCTCGGTGCGCTGGACCTGCTCGGCGTCGATGACGCCATCCTCCGCGAGCCAGTGCAGCAGCTGGCGCCACTCGAGGCGCTGGCCGCCGCCCTCGGCGGCCTTGGGCTTGGCGGGCCCGGGGGCGCTCGCCGGCGGGCGCGGCACGCTCGTTGGCGCGCTTGTTGTCGCAGTCATTGGCGCGGTGGATGGCGCCGGGCTGGCGGCCGGCGCGCCCTTGTCCTTGGCGCTGGTCGACGGGGTGTGCTTCATGGTCACTCGCCGGAATCCGCGGCGGCGGAAGCCGCGTGGAGTTGCTGGATCACGTTCATCGGCAGCGGCCGCACCAGCTTCAGCCATTTGCGCGCCGGCAGCTCGTGCCTGGCCTCGATGTGGTCGGCGCGCTGCTCGAGCACCTCGCGGGTCGGCACCTCGACGCCGCGCGCGGCCACGACGATGGTGTTGCCCTCACGGGTCGGCGTCAGGTGCCAGACCTGGTCGGTGCCGAACACCTTGGCGATCCGCGCCGCGCTGCGCGCGAAGCTGGCGCTGCGGCCGAACAGGTTCACCGTCATGAGCCCGCCGTCGGCCAGCACGCGACGGCAGTCCGCGTAGAAGGCTTCATCGTCCAGCACCGGCGCCGCCGCCTCGTGGTCGTAGAGGTCGACGTTCAGCACCTGCGCCATGCCCCAGTTCGCCGCGTCGGCCACCCACTGGCCGGCGTCCTCGTTGAGCACCCGCAGCCGCTCGTCGTCGTCGGGCAGGTGGAACCAGTGCCGGTTGGCGCTGATGACGGTCGGGTTGATCTCGACCGCGGTGGTCTTCATCTTCAGCTGCTTGCGACAGAAGCGCGTCAGCGCGCCGGCGCCCAGGCCCAGCTGCACCGCCTGGCCCTGGGTCATCTCGCGGGTGTCGCGCCAGAGCATCCAGGCCATCATGCGCTGGACGTATTCCAGCTCCAGCTTCTCCGGCTTCTTGACCCGCATCGCGCCCTGGACCCAGATCGAGTCCAGATGCAGGAAGCGCACGCCGTCGAATTCGCTCAGCGTCGCCTCGACCCACTCGGTCTTCCTGCCGCCCTTGTTGTTCTTCGGGTCCCGGTGCTTGCTCACGGCTGTCGTTCCCATGCCGGGTCCTCGGAGGCCCGCGCTGTGCTCAGGTGTCGTTCGAAGGCCCGGCGAGTTCCCGCCAGGCGCGAAGCTTGTCATCGTAGGGCATCGTGTAGGCGGGGCTGGAGCTGGGCAGCCCCAGGACGCGGTAACGGGCTGCAAGCGGGCCGAGCTGCCGGAGCCCGAAACGCAACGCGGTGCCGCCATTGAAGCCGATCGTGCGCAGCGCCGGCAGCTGCGCGATCAATCGCCCCAGGTCGCTGGCGAAGGGATTGCGGATCGCGCTGTCGAGACTGCCGGCGCGCTCGGTCTCGGTGATGACGTCCCAGACGGCGATGCGATGCGCGCGCAGCGCGGCCAGGCGTTCCGCGTAGCCCATGGCGACGAGGTCGACACCGAAGACCTCGCCGACCAGGCGCCAGAACTGGTTGCGCGGATGGCCGTAGTACTGCTGCGCGCGCAGCGAGGCCACGCCGGGAAAGCTGCCCAGCAGCAGCCATTCGGCGTCGGGCGCGTGCACCGGCGCCAGGCCCTGCCAGCGTGTCGCGTCGAAGGCGGCGCCGGCGTCAGCCATTGGATGGCAGGAGTGCGGCCAGCCGCGGCAGCGCGGCGTGCGCATTGCGTGTGGTGATCGCGGCGGCCTGCTCTGGCGTCCAGCCGCGCAACCCGGCCAGGCACGCACCGATGCGCGGCAGCTCGCCCGGCTCGTTGCGCGAGCTCGCACCGGCGGCGCGCTCCTCGGCGGTGCGATACAGCCAGTGCGGCGGGATGTCGGGCGCGTCGGTCTCGACGACGAGCGCCTCTTCCGGCAGCTCGGCCGCCAGGCGGCGGATCTGCAGCGAGCGGTCGAAGGTCACCGTGCCGCCGAAGCCCAGCTTGAAGCCCAGCGCGAGGAAGGCGTCCGCCTGCTGCCGGCTGCCGTTGAAGGCATGGCCGATGCCGCCGGTCTCCAGGCCGATGCGGCGCAGG
>NZ_VOSR01000476.1:0-13358 GCF_007997345.1 Mitsuaria sp. TWR114 | reverse complement strand
AACCAGCCGCTGGCCGCGATCGCCAGCTACGCGACCGCGTCGATCAACCTGATGGTGCGCGAGGCCGACGACCCGCAGACGCCGGCGATGGTGCGGCAGGCCGTGACCCGCATCGCCGAGCAGGCCGAGCGGGCCGGCCGCGTGATCAAGAGCGTCCACGACTTCGTGCGGCGGCGAGAGGCGGCGCGCGAGTGGGTCCATGTCGAGCAGCTGCTCGACGCGGTGCTGCCGCTGGTGCGGCTGCAGGCGCGCAAGAGCGGCGCCCGCATCGAGATGGACCTGCCCAAGGGCCTGCCGCGGGTGCGCTGCGACCGCACGATGGTCGAGCAGGTGCTGCTGAACCTCACCCGCAACGCGATCCAGGCCATGGACGGTCCCACGCCGCTGGCGGACCGCGCGCTGGTGCTGCGCGTGCGACGCCTGCAGCCGCGCTGGCTGAGCTTCGCGGTGGTCGACCATGGGCCGGGCATTCCGGCGGAAGTCGCGCGCCAGCTGTTCACGCCCTTCTTCACGACCCGCACCGAGGGCATGGGCCTGGGCCTGAGCCTGTGCCGCACGGTCGTGGAACAGCACGGCGGTGCGATGGACTTCGAGAGCCGCGTCGCCCCCGCGTCGCCGACCGGCACCGAGTTCCGCTTCAGCCTGCCGTGCGAGGATGCGCCTGGCGCGGCCCCCGGCACCGGGGCCGACCGGTTGCCCGTCACTGGATCTGGAGAGTCGTCCGCATGAAGCCGCAGTCCCTGCCGATGGTCTACCTCGTCGACGACGAGGATGTGGTGCGCGATGCGCTGGCCTGGTTGTTGCGCTCGCGCCGGCTGCTGTCCGAGGGCTTCGGCAGCGCCGAGGCCTTCGAGTCGCTGCTCGACGGCCTGCCCCGCGGCGGACGCGACTGGCCGTCGGCGCCCAGCTGCCTGCTGCTGGACGTGCGCATGCCGGGCATGAGCGGGCTCGCGCTGTTCGAGCGCCTCATCGAGCGCGGCCTGCTGGACACGCTGCCGGTGATCTTCCTGACCGGTCATGGCGACGTGCCCACGGCGGTGGCGGCGGTGAAGCAGGGCGCCTACGACTTCGTCGAGAAGCCTTTCTCCGACAACGCGCTGGTCGACCGCGTCGAACAGGCGCTGGCGCAGAGCGCCGAGGCGATCGCCGCGCGCGACGCGAAATCGGCGCTGGGACACCGTGTCGGCGAGCTGACCGAGCGCGAGCGCGAGGTCATGCAGCTGGTGGTGCAGGGCCTGCCCAACAAGCTGATCGCGGACCAGCTCAACATCAGCGTGCGCACCGTCGAGGTCCACCGCGCGCGGGTGTTCGAGAAGATGGACGTGAAGTCCGCGGTGGAGCTGTCCAACCTGCTGCGCGGCGACAATGCCGCCCATGGGTGATTCTTCTGATTCGCGCGAGCGACGGGACGGGCGGCCGCTGGGCGAGTTCGACCTGATCGATCGCTTCTTCGGCCGCGACGCGCGCGCTGGCCGCACCGAGGGCGGCGCGGTGGCGCTGGGCATCGGCGACGACTGCGCGCTGCTGACGCCGACGGCCGGCCATCAATGGCTGGTGACGGCGGACATGCTGGTCGAGGGCCGGCATTTCCTGTCGACGGTCTCGCCGCGGCGCCTCGGCCACAAGGCGCTGGCGGTCAATCTCAGCGACCTGGCGGCCTGTGGCGCGACGCCGCGGGCCTTCTTCCTCTCGCTGGCGCTGCCGCGCGTGGACGAGGCCTTCCTGGCCGGCTTCGCGCAGGGGCTGTTCGAGCTGGCCGACGCGCAGGGCATCGTGCTGGCCGGCGGCGACACGACGGCCGGGCCGCTCAACCTCAACATCACCGCGATGGGCGAAGTCCCCGCCGGCCAGGCGCTGCTGCGCTCGGGCGCGCGCGTCGGCGACGACCTCTGGGTCAGCGGCACGCTGGGCGATGCGCGGCTGGCGCTGGAGGTGTTCCGCGGCACGCTGTCCTTGAGCGCCGCGCAGTTCGATGAAGTCCGCCTGCGGATGGAGATGCCCGAGCCGCGCGTGGCGCTGGGCAAGGCGCTGCGAGGCCTGGCGACGAGCGCGGTGGACGTCTCCGACGGGCTCGCGGGCGACCTGGGGCACGTGCTCCAGCGCTCCAACGTTGGCGCGACGCTGCGCCTGGCGGACCTGCCGCGCTCGGCGGTGCTTGGCGCGATGCCGGAGGACCTCCAGCGGCTGTGCCTGCTGACCGGCGGCGACGATTACGAACTCGTCTTCACCGCGCCGCCCGATGCTCGCCAGCGCGTCCTCGAGGCCGGCCGCGCCGCCGGCACGCCGGTCTACCGCATCGGACGGATCGAGTCGGCCCCCGGCCTGCGCGTGGTCGACGGCCTGGGGCATCCGGTGCAGGACCTGCCGCGCAGCTTCGACCACTTCAAGTCATGAGCGCCGTCCGACCGACCTTCGCCTTCATGGCGAGACACCCCGCCCACTGGATCGCGATGGGCTTCGGCAGCGGCCTGTCGCCGAAGGCGCCGGGCACCGTGGGCACGCTGTGGGGCTGGGCCGCGTTCGCTGTGCTGAACCTGTGGCTGTCGCCGGCGCAGTGGGCCGTGCTGATCGCGGTCAGCCTGCCGGTCGGCTGGTGGGCGTCGACGGTGACGGCGCGGCACCTGCGCACCTGCGACCCGGGGGCGGTGGTGTGGGACGAGATCATCGCGATCTGGCTCGTGCTGTGGCTGCTGATGCCGGCGGGTTTCGGGTGGCAACTGGCCGCTTTCGCGCTGTTCCGCTACTTCGACGCCGCCAAGCCGGGGCCGGTGCGCTGGGCCGACGGCCTCTTCAAGATCGAGCCCGGGCAGCCGGTGACGGTGTGGCAAGGCTTCGGGATCCTCTTCGACGATCTGGTCGCCGCCGGATGTACGCTCGTGGTGTTGGCCGGCGCGCGGGCCTTGCTGCATTGACGCTGCGAGCCGCGCCTTCATCCACGGATGCCAGATCCATCGACGAGGAGATCCCCATGCTGTTTCCCGACGAGTCCGAACTGATCGAGCGCATCGCGCTGGCGCTGATCCAGCGCAAGGAACGCATGGGCACCGCGGAGTCCTGCACCGGCGGGCTGATCGCCGCGGCCTGCACCAGCCTGGCGGGATCGAGCCAATGGTTCGAGCGCGGCGTCGTGAGCTACAGCAACGAGGCCAAGACCGAGTTGCTGGGCGTGCCGGCGGCGCTGATCGGCCTGCACGGCGCGGTCAGCGGCGAGGTGGCGGAGCAGATGGCCCGTGGCCTCGTCGCGCATGCGCCGATCGACTGGGCGATCGCGGTGACCGGCGTGGCCGGGCCGGGCGGCGGGACCGAAAGCAAGCCGGTGGGCACGGTGTGGCTGGCGCTGATGCATGGCCGCTCGCGGATCCGCGTGTGGAGGGAGCACTTCACCGGCGACCGCCACGAAGTCCGCGCCCGCACGGTGCGCGCTGGCCTCGAGGCGCTGTGCGATGCGCTGGAGGATCGGGACTCCTGAGCGCCTGGCTCGAGGGATCGAGCCGGCCCGGACATCACCCCCTGAGCCCCCTGAGCGACGCGACGCTCGGGCTCGTCGTCACAGCCCGGCCAGGATCGTGCTGGCGCGCGCATCGCCGAGGTCCGGCGGCTGCCAGTCGCGCAGCCACTGCGCGAACTGCTCGGCCGGCATCGGTCGTGACAGCGCATACCCCTGGCCCTGGTCGCAGCCCAGCGTCTGCAGCAGCGTCCATTGCTTGCCGGTCTCCAGGCCCTCGGCCACGACCGACAGGCCCAGGTTGTGCGCCAGCTCGATGGTCGAGCGCACGATCTTCGCGTCGTCGATGTCGCGCTCCATGTTCATCACGAAGCTGCGGTCGATCTTGAGTTCGTCGACCGACAACTGCTTCAGGTAGGCCAGCGACGAGTAGCCGGTGCCGAAGTCGTCGATCGACAGCTTGAAGCCCAGCGCGTGCAGTTGCTCCAGCGTCTGCAGCGCGCGCTGCGGGTCGTCCATGATCGCGGACTCGGTGATCTCCAGGCACAGGGCCGGCGGCGGCACGCCGGCCACCAGGTCCGCCACCTTGATCGGCAGGTCCTGGTCCATCAGGTCGCGCGTCGACAGGTTGACGCTGATCGGCAGCGCCAGGCCCTCGCGCTGCAGGCTCATCCAGGCCTGCGCCGAGGCCTGCAGCACCCACGCGGTGATCTGGCGGATGAAACCGGTCTGCTCGGCGAAGGGGATGAAGGCCATCGGCGGCACCAGCCCGCGCGACGGATGCTGCCAGCGCACCAGCGCCTCCGCACCCGAGATCTTCTGCGCATGCAGGTCCACCTTGGGCTGCAGGAACAGCCGCAGTTCCCCCGCGTCGATCGCGTGGCGCAGCTCGCTGAGCAGCGACAGCGACTCCTGGCTGGCCGCGTCCATGCTCGGCGCATAGACCTCGCAGCCGCTCTGGCCGCGCTTGGCCGCATGCATCGCCAGCTCCGCCCGAGCGAGCAGCAGCATCGGATCGCGGCCGTGCTGCGGATACAGCGCCACGCCCATCCCGGCAGACAGGTCCACCGTCTGGTCGTCGATGCTGAGCGCGCGCTCGAAATCTCGCTGGATGCGCTTGCAGATCGTCTCCGCGCGCGTCGCGCCGGCGCCCTCGATCAGCAGCACGAACTCGTCCCCGCCGACCCGGGCGGTCAGCCGCACCTCGTCCTTCAGCAAATGCTGCAGCCGGTCCGCCACCGCGCGCAGCAGCCGGTCGCCGAAGGCGCGCCCCAGCACGTCGTTGACATGCTTGAAGCGGTCCAGGTTCAGCATCAGCAGAGAGAAGCGCACCTCGCTCTCGGCCATGCGCCGTGCCAGCGCCTGGTGGAACTGCTCGCGGTTCGGCAGGTCCGTCAGCGGATCCCAGAAGGCGAGCCGGTTCACCTCCTCCTCGCGCGACCGGATGCCCTGGCGCATCGCCTCGAAGGCCTCCGCCAGGTCGCCGATCTCGTCGCTGGACGGCCGCTCGACCGGCCGCGCATAGTCGCCCTGGCCCAGTCTGTGCGCCTCGCTGGCCAGCGCCTTCACCGGCCCGGTGATGCGGCGGGCGGTCAACACCGCCCCGATCGCGAACAGCAGCACCCCGGCGACGCTCAGGCCAAGCAGCATCCATTGCAGCCGCCGGTAAGGCGCGAGGGCCTCGTCCACCGAGCGCAGCAGCAGCACCGCCACCGATTTGTCGGTATCGCCGCCATGGTCGAGCGGCTGCAGGCGGGCCTGGAACTGCTCGCCTTCCAGTTCCAGATGGAAGGTCTGCACCGTGCGGTCCGTCGCGCTCAAGGTGGGCAGCGCCTGCACCGCGCGCGCCGTGGCGGTCGTGTCCAGCACGGTCGACAGCACCTGCCATTGCCCCGCCGCCGATTGCGCCAGCAGCACGCCCTGGATGCGCACGATGCGCTTGAGCTCCTGGAGCTGGTCGCTCTTCATCTCGAAGCCGGTGAAGATCCAGCCGCCCAGCCCGGCGGCCCGCATCCGCGCGACCACGACCTGATAGGCCTTGCCGCCCACCAGCAGCAGCTGGCTCTGCGTCCGGCCCTGCTGCTGGCGCGTGACGCCGCGCAACAGCGGAGCGACCTTGGCGGCGATCGGATCGGTCGCGGTCACCAGCTTGAAGCTGTCGTCCGCGTAGCCGATGAAGGACGCGTCGCCCCGCGCGCTCAGGTTGGTGAAGACGTCCTGCAGCATCCCGCGCAGTTCCTCGCCCTGGATGCCGGCCGCGACCAGTTGGCGCAGGCCGTAGTCCGATTGCAGCAGGTCGGCCACCAGGCCGCGCTGCTCGTTGTCCTCCTCGATCAGCTGGACCAGGATGCGCTCGCCGGCCTCGAGTTCCTCGGCCACCGAGGCCCGCGCGTTGCGGCCGATGCCTTCGTTGATCAGCGCCAGGTTCAGCAGCTGGACGACCAGCAGCAGCGCCAGGAACAGCGCGACGATGCGCCCCTCCAGCCGCCGCAGGTTGAGGAAGTCCGGCCAGCGCATCGGCGCCTCAGTCCTTGAGCTCGACCTTGAGCACGCCCGCGGCGCCGGCGGCGACCACCAGCGGCTGGGCGCTCGGCGCGGCATTGCCCATGCGCGTCGCCCACAGCCGCAGGCGGTGCTCGCCCGGCGGCAGGTTCAGCGTCACCTCGCCCTTGGCGTCGGTGATGCCGAACAGCGGCGTGTCGACGACGACGATGTGGGCGCTCATCCGGTCGTGGATGTTGCAGCCCAGCTGCGCGACGCCGGGCTTGTCGAAGACCACCGGCTCGGCCGGCGTGCCCGAGTACAGCTTGAGTTCGAACTTCTTCGTCGGGGAGAACGAATAGACGTGGTGTCGGACGGTGTCGAAGTTGGGGAAGTTCACCGCGGTGCCGGTCTGCACCACCAGCAGCTGGGGTTGGAACTGGCGATCGCGCTGGGCCATCGTGGCCGCGGCGCCGGTCGCCGGCCGGGCGGGCTGGCCCTTGAGCTCGACGGCAACCGCTGCGTTCGGCACCGGAGCGCCGGCGGCGTCGCGCACCTGGAGGATCCAATCCGTGGCCTGGCCCGCGGCCTGGCTCGCGCCGGCGCTGCCCAGCGCGATCGCCAGGGCGGCGAGCCGTCGCGCCGAAGCCCACGCCTGCCGCGGCGAGGCGTTCCGCGCGCCCGGCGTCCCCGTGCCGTCAAGGGACGGACGGCAAGCGACGGTACCGGATCGGCCGGTCGACAGGGCTGCGGAGCGGAGCAGGCGCATCGGCGACGTCAGGTGGACGAGATGCCGTCAACCATAGCGGTTTTTCTGCGCCGGCGGACGCAGGGCTTGCTCCAACATGAGGGCCAGGCGCCCCAGCGCCTCCCACGGATCGGTGGGCCATTCGGGATGGCGCAGCCCCTTGACGATGCCGTCGCAGGTCTGGGCGGCCACCACCAGCCGGGTCAGCGCCGCGCCATGCAGCTGCGGCACGATGCGCTCGAACAGGCGCTCCTTCGGTCCCCAGATGCGGGATTCCCGCAGCGCCATCGGCAGCGGCTTGCCCGCCGCCACCGCGTCATGGACCCGCTTCAGGCCGCGGATGTCCTCGGCCATCGTCCAGTGCACCAGCACCGCCGCCTCGCCTTCGGCCTTCAGGCCCTCGAGCATGCGCAGCACGCGGCCGACCTTGCCGCCCAGCAGCGCCTCGCTGAGCTTGAAGACGTCGAAGCGCGCCACGTCCAGCACCGCCGCCTCGATCTGCTGCAGGCTGAGCTCGCCCGGCGGGTGCAGCAGCGCGAGCTTCTGCAGCTCCTGGTGGGCGGCGAGCAGGTTGCCCTCGACCCGGTCGGCGAAGAACTCGAGCGCCTGCTGGCCCTGCGCCCCGGCGGCCACCGACTGGCCCTGCTGCTGCAGGCGCCGGGCGATCCAGGCCGGCAGCTCGCGCCGTTCGACCGGATCGACCTTCACCGACACGCCGGCCGCGTCCAGCGCGGTGAACCAGGCACTGCTCAGCTGCGTCTTGTCCAGCCGCGGCAGCGTCACCAGCGTCAGCACGTCGGGCGGCAGGCCGTCGACGTAGCGCTGCAGGGCTTCGGAGCCGTCCTTGCCCGGCTTGCCGGTGGGAATGCGGATCTCGATCAGCTGCTTGTCGGCGAACAGGCTCATCGCCTGTGAAGCCGCGATCACCGGCGCCCAGTCGAAGTAGGCGCCGCTGACGGTGAACACCTGGCGCTCGCTGTAGCCCTGCCGGCGGGCCTCGGCGCGCAGCGCGTCGGCGGCTTCCTGCGCCAGCAGCGGTTCGTCGCCGTGCACCACGTACACCGGCTTGAGCCCCTTGGCCAACTGGCCGGCCAGCGCCTCGCCCTTGATCTGCATGCGCGCGTCCCGTCGGCGTTCAGTTGGGCAGGTGGACCGCCGCCAGGCGGCGCAGCAGCAGGCCGACGGCCTCCACCTGCATCGCCTTCTGCAGCGAGGCCTCTTCCTGCTCCTTGGCCAGCGCCGCGCTTTCGCTGTAGTTCATGTCGCGGGTCAGGCGCAGCTCGGTGCGCGGCAGCAGGATGTCCCCGCCGGCGGTGCGCAGCGAGTAGTCCAGCGACAGTCGCAGCTGCCATTCCGTGATCTGCCCCGCGGCGGTCGTCGCCACCGAGGTCTTGTCGCGCACCTCGCGCTCCGCGTCGATGATGACGTCGGCGCGGTTGGGGTCCTCGACCAGGCGTACCGTGCTGCGCTGCACCTGGCGGCGCAGCTCCTGCGCCAGCGGCGAGTGCGGCACGAAGCCGGTCAGCGCCAGCGTCTTGAAGTGGTAGACCGGCTCCTTGCGCAGTTCGAAACCGCAGCCGGGGAGCCCGGCCGCGGCGCCCAGCGCGCCGAGGGAAGCGAAGGACAGCAGGTGGCGGCGCTTCATGGCGTCAGACCACCACGTTGACGAGGCGGCCCGGCACGATGACGACCTTCTTGGGCGTCCTGCCTTCGGCGAACTTCTCGAACTCGGGATTGGCCAGCGCGGCGGCCTCGATCGCCGCCTTGTCGGCCGACGCGGCGACCTTGATCGAGCCGCGCAGCTTGCCGTTGACCTGCAGCATCAGCTCGATCTGGTCCTGCACCAGCGCGCCTTCGTCGACCTGCGGCCAGGGGGCGTCCAGCAGCTCGCCCAGCTCGGCGGCGAAGCCCAGTTCCGTCCACAGCGCATGCGCGATGTGCGGGCAGGCGGGGTAGATCACGCGCAGCAGCACCGAGAAGCCTTCCCGCACCGCGGCCGACTGGCCCTCAGCCTTGAAGCCTTCCAGCGCGTTCAGCAGCTTCATCGCGCCCGACACGACGGTGTTGTACTGCATGCGCTCGTAGTCGTACGAGACCTGCTTGAGCACCAGGTGCACCTCGCGGCGCAGCGCCTTGCCCTCGTCGTTCAGCGCGGCGAAATCGGCGCCGCCGGCCTTGATCGCCTCGGCCTGCTTCGCGCCGAAGCCCCAGACCCGCTTCAGGAAGCGGTGCGCGCCCTCGACGCCGGCGTCGTTCCACTCCAGCGTCTGCTCGGGCGGGGACGCGAACATCACGAACAGGCGGGCGGTGTCGGCGCCGTATTCGTCGATCAGCGCCTGCGGGTCCACGCCGTTGTTCTTCGACTTCGACATCGTCGTCATCTCGTACTCGAGCGGGAGGCCGTCGGCCTTCAGCGTGCCGCCGGTGGGCAGGCCATGCTCGTTGCGGATGACGTCGACCTCGTGCTCCCAGTAGTAGTGCTTGCCGGCGTCTTCCGGCTTGCGGAAGAAGGCGCCCTTGAGCACCATGCCCTGCGTCAGCAGGTTGGTGAACGGCTCGTTGAACTTGATGAGCTTCAGGTCGCGCATGACCTTGGTCCAGAAGCGCGCGTACAGCAGGTGCAGGATCGCGTGTTCGATGCCGCCGATGTACTGGTCCATCGGCATCCAGTAGTCGGTGCCGTTCGCGACCATCTGCTCGGGATTGGTCGCATCGCAATAGCGCATGAAGTACCACGAGCTGTCCACGAAGGTATCCATCGTGTCCGTCTCGCGCTTGGCGGCGGCGCCGCACTTCGGGCAGCTGCAGTTCAGGAAGTCTGCGCGCTTGTTCAGCGGATTGCCGCTGCCGTCGGGGATGCAGTCCTCCGGCAGCACGACGGGCAGGTCCTTTTCCGGGACCGGCACCGGGCCGCAGCTGTCGCAATGGATGATGGGGATGGGCGTGCCCCAGTAACGCTGGCGGCTCACGCCCCAGTCGCGCAGGCGCCAGGTCGTCTTCTTCTCGCCCAGGCCCTTGGTGCCGACGAGTTCGGCCACCTTGTCCACCGCCTGCTTGTGCGTCAGGCCGTCCAGCGCGCCGGAGTTGATGCAGGTGCCGCGCTGCTTGTCGCCGTACCACTCGGCCCAGGCGTCGGTCGAGTAGGTCTCGCCCTCGACGGCGACGACCTGCTTGATCGCGATGCCGTACTTCTTCGCGAACGCAAAGTCGCGCTCGTCATGCGCCGGCACGCCCATCACGGCGCCGTCGCCGTAGCTCATCAGCACGTAGTTGCCGACCCAGACCTCGACCTGTTCGCCGGTCAGCGGGTGCGTCACGAAGAGGCCGGTCGCCAGGCCCTTCTTGTCCTGCGTGGCCAGTTCGGCCTCGGTCGTGCCGCCCTGCTTGCATTCCTCGATGAACGCGGCCAGCGCCGGGTTCGTCTTCGCGGCGTGCGCGGCCAGCGGATGCTCCGGCGCCACGGCGCAGAAGGTCACGCCCATGATGGTGTCGGCGCGCGTCGTGAAGACGTACAGCAGCCCGTCCTGGATGGGCTGGCCGTCCTCGCCCTGGATCGCATGCGGGAAGGCGAAGCGCAGGCCCTCGCTCTTGCCGATCCAGTTCTCCTGCATCAGGCGCACCCGCTCGGGCCAGCCCGACAGGAAGTTCTTGTCCGACGGATCGGCGACCGCGGCCAGCAGCTCTTCCGCATAGTCGGTGATCTTGAGGTAGTAGCCGGGGATCTCGCGCTTCTCGACCGTCGCGCCCGAGCGCCAGCCCTTGCCGTCGATCACCTGCTCGTTGGCCAGCACGGTCTGGTCGACCGGGTCCCAGTTCACGACCTGCGTGCGCCGCTCGGCGATGCCGGCCTCCAGCATCTTCAGGAACAGCCACTGGTTCCAGCGGTAGTAGTCCGGCTTGCAGGTGGCGATCTCGCGCGACCAGTCGATCGCCAGGCCCATCGCCTGCATCTGCGACTTCATGTAGGCGATGTTGTCGTAGGTCCACGCGGCCGGCGGCACCTTGTTCTTCATCGCCGCGTTCTCCGCGGGCAGGCCGAAGGCGTCCCAGCCCATCGGCATCAGCACGTTGTAGCCCTTCATGCGCAGCTGACGCGTCAACATGTCGTTGATCGTGTAGTTGCGGACATGGCCCATGTGCAGCTTGCCGCTCGGGTAGGGCAGCATGGAGCAGGCGTAGAACTTCGGCTTGGACGCGTCCTCGACGACGCGGTAGGCGTCACTGGCGTTCCAGTGGTCGCGGGCGGCCTGTTCGACCTCGGAGGGAGCGTATTTCTCGTTCATGGTGGCTCGGGCAACGTAGCCGCCGATTGTAGGAGGCCGCGCGCCGCCGCCCATCCTCCCGGTGGGCGCCACCCTGCGGGGGTGAGCGATCAGCGCTTCGCGGCGGGCGCGGGCGCTGCTTTGGCGGGGCCGGCCTCGCCGACTTCGCCGCCCTCGCCCTCGCCTTGTTCCGCGACGAAGGCGATCCGGTTCAGCCCCGCCTTCTGCGCCCAGCCGATCAACTGGGCGACCTTCCCATAAGGCACGGCCCGGTCGGCGCTCAGGCGCAGCTCGGCGTCGGGCTGGCGTCCGGCCAGCTGCACGAGGCGCTCGCGCACCGCCTTGGCGTCGAGCGGCTCATCCCCCAGCAGGTAGTCCCCCTCCGGGGTGATCACCAGGGCGATGAACTTGGCGCCCGGGCCGGGCGCGGCGGCGTCGCTCTTGGGCAGGTCCAGTTTCAGCGCGCTGCCCATCAGCGGCGCGGCGATGATGAAGATCACCAGCAGCACCAGCATGACGTCGATCAGCGGCGTCATGTTGATCTCGCCCATCGGCTTGGGCGCTTCGCGGCGTTCGAGGCGGCCGAACTTCATGGCATCAGCTCAGGTCGGGCGGGGCGTTCACGCCTCGTCGATCAACTCGCGCAGGTCGTGCGCGAAGCCCTCGAGCTCCGCCTCGCAGGCGGCGACCCACTTGCCGAACAGGTTGTAGGCCAGCACCGCCGGGATGGCCACCGCCAGGCCGGCGGCGGTCATGATCAGCGCTTCGCCGACCGGGCCCGAGACCTTGTCCAGGCTGAAGTTGCCGGTCGAGGAGATGCTCAGCAGCGCGTGGTAGATGCCCCAGACGGTGCCGAACAGGCCGACGAAGGGCGCGGTCGCGCCGATGGTCGCCAGCATGACCTGGCCCCGGTTCAGGCCGCCCAGCACGGCGTGCAGCGCGTCGCGCAGACGGCGCGTGAGCTGCGAGGTTTTGCGTGCCGTGGCGGCCAGGGTGCCGGGCGCGCTGTCCTGCATCGCGGCGTCGATCAGCGGCAGCATCAGCGCGCCGCGGTCCAGCGGCGCCAGGTGCTCGCGTCCCTGGCCCAGGTCGGGCGCCGTCCAGAACACCGGCAGGCCGCGGCCCAGGTAGGCGCGGCCCGCGCCAGCGTCCAGCCGCGCCAGAAGATCAGCACCCAGCTGCACACCGACATCGCCAGCAGCAGCAGGGAAACGAAACGGGCGACACCGTCGCCCGCTTGCCAGAGATGGATCAGTTCGGTCATCGCGTCGTTCGTCGATCGCGGGTGATCGAGCGCGTCGCGCTCAGGCCATGCCGAGCACGTCGTTCATGTCGAACAGCCCGGTCTTGCGCTCGCCCAGAAAACGCGCCGCGCGCAGGCTGCCCTGCGCGAAGGTCGCGCGGCTCGAGGCCTTGTGGCTGATCTCGATGCGCTCGCCGATGCCCAGATACATCACCGTGTGGTCGCCGATGACGTCGCCGCCACGGACCGTCGCGAAACCGATCGTCGACGGATCGCGCTCGCCGGTGACGCCTTCGCGGCCGTAGACCGCGCAGGTCTTCAGGTCGCGGCCAAGCGCCTCGGCGACGACCTCGCCCATCTTCAGCGCGGTGCCGCTGGGCGCGTCGACCTTGTGGCGATGGTGGGCCTCGACGATCTCGATGTCATAGCCCTGCGAGAGCGCCTTGGACGCCTGCGCCAGCAGCTTCAGCACGACGTTGACGCCGACGCTCATGTTGGGCGCCATCATGATGGCGGCGCGCTGGGCGTACTCGCCGATCTTCGCCTTCTCGTCGGGGCTGAAGCCGGTGGTGCCGATGACGGTGCGCACGCCCAGTTCGGCGCACAGCGCCAGGTGCGCCATCGTGCCTTCGGGGCGGGTGAAGTCGATCAGCACGTCGGACCGCGACAGGCCGGCCCGCACGTCGCTGGTGATCGCCACGCCGGTGATCTGACCGAGGAAGGCGCCGGCATCCTGGCCGAGCGCCGGGCTGCCGTCGCGGTCGAGCGCGGCGGCCAGCTCGAGGTCGTCGGCGGCGAGCACCGGATCGGGCACCGTCTCGACGCGCACGTCATGGGCGCCGTGGTAGGTCAGGGCAAGCATGGGAAGCCTTTCTTCATCGATGACAGCGGGGTTTGCACCGAATCCGGCAACCGCAGGGCCCGCCGCGAGCGGGCTTCTTCCAGGCCAGCGGCGCCTCCGATCAGCACGCCGCGATGCGGGTCGGCATTCGCTGCCGACGCGTTGACGGCAAGGAAGCGCGTCCCCGCCGCCCGGCGGTGTTGCAGGCACCGCCTTTGCCTCGACGAGGTGTCGCCGAAAGGCGCTTCGGAGCGATGGATTCGATGTTCGACCTGCAAGTCAGTCCCTGGGAACTGCTGGCGCGCGCCGCGCTGATCTACTTCGCGCTGCTGATCATG
>NZ_VOSR01000475.1:0-6333 GCF_007997345.1 Mitsuaria sp. TWR114 | reverse complement strand
CGCCGAGGCGCTGGGCGTGCCGCTGAAGTTCCCCGACGAGGTCAAGGGCGTGCAGCGCCTGGTCGACGGGCACGTCGATCGTCGACAGCGCGAGCGCATGACGAAAGGCATGGTGGGCGGGCCGCCCCTCACCGCAGTCGACCAGCAGCGCCAGCTGCGCCGCCGTGGCCATCGGCTGGCCGCGCAGCCAGACGAGCAGGGACTGCCCCATCTGCTCGCTCTGCAGCCGGGCCTCGGCGCCGTCGCGCGTGGTGCGCAGCCAGCGGGCCAGCGCGCGCAGCGCCGGTTCGTCGCCGGCCCGCCAGGCGACGATGCCTTCGGCGATGGCCGCCAGGTCGCCGCGCGCGAGCAGCCGCAGCTGCTGGCTCAACCAGGCGCCGGCGCTCGCGTCGTCATGCACGTGGCCGTGCTCGACCGCCGCCTCCAGCCCCTCGGAGTAGGAGAACGCCCCGATCGGCAACGCCGGCGACGCGAGCCAGACCAGCCGCAGCAGCGGCGGGACCGGATCAGTGGTCGTGTCCACAACCCGGGCCATGCACGTGCGGCGTCGTGGCCGACTGGATGGCGATGGTCTTCTTCGGCGAGGCCGCGGGCGCTGGGGCATGGCCGTGCTCGTGCGCATGGCTGTGCCCGTGCTCGTGTGCATGGTCGTGCCCGTGCCCGTGCCCGTGCTCATGTCCATGGCCGTGGCCGTGGGAGTGCCCGTGGCCACCGGCCGCATAGGCGCCGCCTTCAGGCTCGAAGCCCTCCTCCACCGCGTTCACGATCAGGTGCATCGCGCGCAGCATGTCGGCCAGCACATGGTCCGGCTCGATCTTGAGGTGATCGGGCTGGAGCTCGATCTGCACGTGGCGGTTGCCCAGGTGATACGCCGCGCGGACCAGGTCGAACGGCGAGCCGTGCGACGCGCAGGCGGTGATGCGCAGCAGCGGCTGCGGCGCGGCGATCACGCGCACCAGCGAGCCGTCCTCGGCCACCAGCACGTCACCGCCGCGCACAGTGGTGCCGCGCGGCAGGAAGACGCCGAGCTCGCGGCCCTGGCTGTCGGTGGCCTGGAAGCGGCTCTTCTGGCGCGTGTCCCAATCGAGCGTGACGGTCGCGGCGCGCTTGAGCAGCACCGGCGCGAGACCGGCGCCCTGCGCCAGCAGTTTGGAGACTTGGATCATTCAGAACAGGAAGTAGCGCTGCGCCATCGGAAGCACCGAGGCGGGCTCGCAGTGCAGCAGCAGGCCGTCGGCGCGCACCGCGTAGGTCTGGGGATCGACCTCCATCCGCGGGGCGTAGGCATTGTGGACCATGTCCTTCTTGCCCACGCCGCGGATGCCCTTCACCGCCACCGCCGTCTTCGCGAGCCCATAGCGCGCGGCCACGCCGCCCGCGATCGCGGCCTGCGACACGAAGCTCAGCGAGGCCCGCGCCAGCGAGCCGCCAAAGCTGCCGAACATCGGCCGGTAGTGCACCGGCTGCGGCGTCGGGATCGAGGCGTTGGGATCGCCCATCGCGGCCAGCGCGATCACGCCGCCCTTGAGGATCAGCGAGGGCTTGACGCCGAAGAAGGCCGGCTTCCAGATCACCAGGTCAGCCCACTTGCCGACCTCGATGCTGCCGACCTCGTGACTGATGCCGTGCGCGATCGCCGGATTGATCGCGAGCTTGGCGACATAGCGCTTCACGCGGCCGTTGTCATGGCGCTCCGAATCGCCGGGCAGCTGCCCGCGCTGCTGCTTCATCTTGTGCGCGGTCTGCCAGCAGCGCAGGATCACCTCGCCCACGCGGCCCATGGCCTGCGAGTCGGAGCTGAACATGCTGATCGCGCCGAGGTCGTGCAGGATGTCCTCGGCCGCGATGGTCTCCTTGCGGATGCGGCTCTCGGCGAAGGCCAGGTCCTCGGCGATCGCCGGGTCCAGGTGGTGGCACACCATCAGCATGTCGACGTGCTCGTCGAGCGTGTTGATCGTGTACGGCCGCGTCGGGTTGGTGGAGCTGGGCAGCACGTTGGCCTCGCCCACCACCTTCAGGATGTCCGGCGCATGGCCGCCGCCCGCCCCTTCCGTGTGGAAGGTGTGGATGGTGCGGCCCTTGAAGGCGGCCACGGTGTCCTCGACGAAGCCGCTCTCGTTGAGCGTGTCGGTGTGGATCGCGACCTGCGTGTCGGTGGCCTCGGCCACGTCCAGGCAGTTGGAGATCGCCGCCGGCGTCGTGCCCCAGTCCTCGTGCAGCTTCAGCCCGATGGCGCCGGCCTCGATCTGCTCGACCAGCGCTTCCGGCCGGCTCGCGTTGCCCTTGCCGAGGAAGCCCAGGTTCATCGGGAAGGCATCGGCCGCCTGCAGCATGCGCTCGATGTGCCACGGCCCCGGCGTGCAGGTGGTGGCGAAGGTGCCGGTCGCCGGACCGGTGCCGCCGCCCAGCATCGTCGTCACGCCGCTGGCCAGCGCCTCCTCGATCTGCTGCGGGCAGATGAAGTGGATGTGGGAGTCGATCGCGCCGGCGGTGACGATCGCGCCCTCGCAGGCGATCACCTCGGTGCCGGGACCGATGACGATGTCCACGCCCGGCTGCGTGTCCGGATTGCCGGCCTTGCCGATGGCGACGATGCGGTGGTCCTTCAGGCCGATGTCGGCCTTGACGATGCCCCAGTGGTCCAGGATCAGCGCATTGGTCAGCACCGTGTCGACGGCGCCCTGCGCGCGCGTGCGCTGCGACTGCGCCATGCCGTCGCGGATGGTCTTGCCGCCGCCGAACTTCACTTCCTCGCCGTAGCCGCCGGCGCGCAGCGTCAGGTCGTCCTCGACCTCGATGACGAGCGCCGTGTCGGCGAGCCGGACGCGATCACCCACGGTCGGGCCGAACATCTCGGCATAGGCGCGTTTGCCGATGCGGGCCATCACAGCGCTCCCTGGACCAGGCCGCGGAATCCCCAGATCTCGCGCAGGCCGGCGATGTCGACCAGCTCGACGGTGCGTTGCTGGCCGGGCTCGAAGCGCACGGCGGTGCCGGACGCGATGTTCAGGCGCATGCCGCGCGCGGCCTCGCGATCGAAGCTCAAGGCGGCGTTGGTCTCGGCGAAGTGGTAATGCGAGCCGACCTGGATGGGGCGGTCCGCCGCGTTGACCACGGTCAGCACCAGCGTGCGGCGGCCCGGATTGAGCTCGAGCTCGCCGGCGTCGGTCAGCAGTTCGCCGGGGATCATGCGATCACCAGCCGGGTCAGCAGGCCCAGGCCCAGCAGCGCGATCGCGCCGCCGGCCGCGCGCGACCAGACCGGCGCCAGCGCGCGCAGGGCGTCGCCCAGCGCCAGGCCGCCCGCATGCAGCAGCGCCGTCGCGAGCACCATGCCCACGAGCGCCGCGCCGCCGCCGAGCTCGGCGCCATGCGCCAAGCCATGGAAGACGGCGAACGCACCGACCAGCGCGGCCGATGCCGTGGCGCCCAGCCGCCAACGCGCCGCGGCGACCAGCCCCAGCACCAGCACCGAGGCGGCGACCATCGGCTCCACGCCCGGCACCGCGAGGCCCTGCGCCCCCAGCCCCAGGCCCGCCAGCGCGCCGACCAGCAGCAGCCCGGCGAAGGCGAACGGCGCGGCCAGCATGCGCCGGCCGGTCTGCGTGAGCGCGCTCCACAGCCCCACGGCCAGCATCGCGGCGAGGTGGTCCAGGCCGGTGAACGGGTGCATGAACCCGGCCGTCAGGCCATGGTCATGGGCGGCGTCGCCGGCATGGGCGGCGGCCACGGCGGGCAGCGCGGCAACGGCCGTCGCGACGAGGAGGCGTCGGATCATGGGAGGTCCTCAGGGAATCGGTTGGTGGACGGTGACGAGCTTGGTGCCGTCGGGGAAGGTGGCCTCGACCTGGATGTCGGGGATCATCTCGGCCACGCCGTCCATGACGTCGTCGCGGGTGAGCAGCTCGCGGCCGGCCTTCATCATCTGCGCGACGGTCCGACCCTCGCGGGCGCCCTCCATCACGGCGGCGCTGAGGTAGGCCACGGCTTCGGGATAGTTGAGCTTCAGGCCCTTGGCCTTGCGCCGCTCGGCGAGCAAGGCGGCGGTGAAGATCAGCAGCTTGTCTTTCTCTCGGGGCGTGAGTTCCATGGCCTTGAGCGGGTGGGCGGCGACGCGCCATTCTTGGATGCCGGTCCACCGCTAGCAAGCCCCATGCCGGTGCGGGCACGGTTCATGCATTTCCCGCCCTGCCCCGCCCCATGGACACGCCGCCCGCCCCCCAGGACGCCCCGCAGCACATCATCAAGCTGCGGCGGGACTACAACGCCTGGGTCGCCCGCGAGACGCTGGAGGACTACGCGCTGCGCTACACGCCGCAGCGCTTCCGGCGCTGGACGAGCTGGCGCGTGGCCAACACCGCCTTCGGGGCGGCGTCCTTCCTGATCCTGGAGGCGGTCGGCGCGACGCTGCTGCTGCAATACGGCTGGACCAACGCGGCGCTGGCCATCCTGGCCACCGGCCTGATCATCTTCCTGGCCGGCCTGCCGATCAGCGTCTACGCGGCGCGGCATGGCGTCGACATGGACCTGCTGACGCGGGGCGCCGGCTTCGGCTATATCGGCTCCACGCTGACCTCGTTGATCTACGCGAGCTTCACCTTCATCTTCTTCGCGCTGGAGGCGGCGGTGATGGCCTACGCGCTGGAGCTGGCGCTGGACATCCCGCCGCAGTGGGGCTACCTGCTGTGCGCGCTGGCCGTGATCCCGCTGGTCACGCACGGCATCTCCGCCATCAGCCGGCTGCAGCTGTGGACGCAGCCGCTGTGGCTGGCGCTGCTGGTGCTGCCCTTCGCCTGGGTGGGGTGGCTTCATCCTGGTGCATTCGATGGCATCACGACCCAGATTGGGTCGCAATCGGGCACCGCGGCCTTCGACGCGCACGCCTTCGGTGCGGCGCTGACCGTCGGCGTGGCGCTGATCACGCAGATGGGCGAGCAGGCCGACTACCTGCGCTTCATGCCGCGCCAGACCGCCGCGAACCGGCTGGGCTGGTGGGCGGCGGTGCTGGCCGGCGGCCCGGGCTGGATCGTGCTGGGCGTGCTGAAGATGCTGGGCGGCGCGCTGCTGGCCTACCTCGCGGTCAGCCATGCGGTGCCGGCGGAACGCGCGGTCGACCCCAACCAGATGTACCTCGCCGCCTACGAGTACGTCTTCCCGCAGTACGGCTGGGCGGTCGCGGCGACGGCGCTGTTCGTCGTCGTCTCGCAGCTCAAGATCAACGTCACCAATGCCTACGCGGGCTCGCTGGCGTGGAGCAACTTCTTCTCGCGGCTGACCCACAGCCATCCGGGACGCGTCGTGTGGGTCGTGTTCAACACGCTGATCGCGTTCATGCTGATGTCGATGAACGTCTTCGAGGCGCTGGGCCATGTGCTGGGCCTGTACGCCAACGTCGCGATCGCGTGGATCATGGCCGTCGTCGCGGACCTGGTGATCAACAAGCCGCTGGGGCTGTCGCCGCCGGGCATCGAGTTCAAGCGCGCCCATCTCTACGACGTAAACCCGGTCGGCGTGGGCGCGATGGCGCTGGCCTCGGTGCTCTCGGTGGCGGCGCACCTCGGGCTGATGGGCACGCTGGCGCAGGCTTGGTCGGCGGCGATCGCGATGGTGACGGCGCTCGCGAGCGCACCGCTGATCGCCTGGGCGACCCAAGGCCGCTACTACCTCGCCCGCCCGGCGGCGGAGATCCAGGCGGCCGGCACCGAGGCCGTGCGGCGCTGCGTGATCTGCGAGCGCGACTACGAGGGCCCCGACATGGCCCACTGCCCGGCGTATCGCGGCGCCATCTGCTCGCTGTGCTGCACGCTGGATGCCCGCTGCGGCGACCTGTGCAAGCCGCACGCCAGCCTCTCGGCGCAGTGGTCGAGCGCGCTGCGCCGGGTGCTGCCGCGCCGCGGCTGGGCCTACATCGACACCGGGCTGGGCCACTACCTGCTGCTGATGCTGGTCATCACGCCGCTGCTGGCGACGCTCTTCGGCCTGCTCTATCACCAGCAGCTGCAGCAGTTGCCGCAGGTACCGCTGATCGATGCCGCAGCGCAGGAAGCCCTGCGCGCGAGCGTGCGCGCGGGCCTGCTGAAGGCCTTCTTCGCGCTGCTGCTGGTGGCCGGCACGGTGGCCTGGTGGCTGGTGCTCGCGCACCAGAGCCGCGAGGTCGCGCAGGAGGAATCCAAGCGCCAGACGCAGGCGCTGATGCGCGAGATCGATTCGCACCGCCGCACCGACGAGGCGCTGCAGGGCGCGCGGCTGCAGGCCGAGCGCGCGCAGGCCGCGGCCGAGGCGGCCAACCAGGCCAAGAGCCGCTACATCAGCACCATCAGCCATGAGCTGCGCA
>NZ_VOSR01000474.1:0-1806 GCF_007997345.1 Mitsuaria sp. TWR114 | reverse complement strand
GGCCGGCAGCGCCAGGCTCAGGCGCACGTCGTCGCCCCGCAGCCGCCAGGCGAGCGACTGCACCGTGACCGCATCCCCGGACGGCGCGTAGCCGCGCGCGGCGAACTCGCGCTGTTGCTGCTGCTCCTCGAGCCGCGCCTTCGGCGGTCCGCCGCCGCAGCCGCTGAGCAGCAGCGCACCGGCGAGCAGGGCGCCAGCGGTCCGGGCGAAGGCGCCAGCGCGCAGGCGCGGGCGCAGGCCAGGTGCTGACGACGGGATGGGACGGTCGAGGGTCGGGTCGATCATGGGCGGCGACGCTAAGCGGGCGATGTAAAGCCGGGATTGCTGGCCGGGAAGGGCGCGCTGGGCGCCGTGGTGCGTTGTGTTGCGGCAAGCGGCCCCGATGGGGCGCTTGCAACGCCCGGACCGGACGCTCAATGCGCGGGCGTGGCCAGCGGCGCGAGGCTCTCCGGCAGCTCGGCATTGAAGCGCCGCAGCACATGCCGGCTCATGCCCTTGGCCAGTTCCTCCTCGCCATAGAACACGGTCCCCAGCTGCTCCTTGCGCAGCAGCGCGGACTCCTCCTCGCCATGGGTGCGCAGCACGATCTCGATGCCCGGGTTCAGCTGCCGGGCCGTGTCGGCCATCTGCCGGGCTCTCATCGAGTCGGGGATCGCCACCACCAGCATCGCCGCGTTGGCGATGTGGGCCTGGACCAGCACCATCGGGTCGCTGGCATCGCCGCTGACCGCCGCCAGGCCGCGCTTGCGCAGCGCTTCCACGGTCTCGCGGCTCTGGTCGGCGACGACGAAGGGGATGTCGCGCTCGGCCAGCGCGTCGGCGATGCGCCGACCCACGCGTCCGAAGCCCACCAGCACGACCTGGCCTTCCAGGTACTGGCGTTCGGTGGTCTGGGGCAGCTCGGCATAGGGATCGTCCCGGGCCTCGAGCTTGCGCGCGAAGGCCGAGCGGCTCAGCACCCAGCGCTGCAGCGGCTGGATCATCGCGAACATCACCGGGTTCAGCGCGATCGACACCAGCGCCGCCGCCAGCACCAGGTTCATGCCGGCCTTGGGCAGCAGGCCCAGCTGCAGGCCCAGGCCCGCGAGGATGAAGCTGAACTCGCCGATCTGCGCCAGGCTCGCCGACACCGTCATCGCCGTGTTCAGCGGGTAGCGGAACAGCAGCACGATGGCCGTCGCCGCGATCGCCTTGCCCAGCATCACGATCGCCACCACGCCCAGCAGGTGCAGCGGCTGGTCCACCAGCGTCATCGGGTCGAACAGCATGCCCACCGAGACGAAGAACAGCACCGAGAACGAATCCCGCAGCGGCAGCGACTCCTGCGCGGCGCGGTGGCTGTACTCGGACTCGCGCATCACCATGCCGGCGAAGAACGCGCCCAGCGCGAAGGACACGTGGAAGAGCACGCCGGCGCCGTAGGCGATGCCGATCGCCACCGCGATGACCATCAGCGTGAACAGCTCCCGCGAGCCGGTGCGCGCCACCTGCCACAGCAGCCAGGGCAGCACGCGCCGGCCCACCACCAGCATCAGCACGACGAAGGCCGCCATCTGCGCCAGCGTCTCGGCGATCGTGCGCCACAGCGGCACGTCGGCGCTGCCGGGCTGGGTCGCGCCGCCCAGCACCGGCGCCAGCGGCGGCAGCAGCACCAGGATCAGCACCGTCGCCAGGTCCTCCACCACCAGCCAGCCCACCGCGATGCGGCCGTTGACCGACTCCAGCGTGCCGCGCGCCTCCAGCGCCTTGAGCAGCACCACCGTGCTGGCGCAGGACAGCGACAGCCCGAACACCAGCGCCGCGCCG
>NZ_VOSR01000473.1:0-3141 GCF_007997345.1 Mitsuaria sp. TWR114 | reverse complement strand
CGGCGCGCAAGGCCGCCCAGTGGACGCAGGAACGGCTGCCCAGCGCCGAGCAGGTCCGCAGCACCACCGCCGAGGCCGCCAACCAGGCCATGGGCGTCGCGAAGAAGGGCTTCGCCTGGGCCAAGGACCTGACGACGCGCGCACCCGAGGCCCCCGGCGCCGATCCACTGCCGCGCGGCGACGTGCCGCCGGCCAAGCGTTAGGCGACGACGACCGCGGCGCTGCGCTGAGCCGCGGCCGCGATCGTCAGTCGAGGTCGGACAGCTCGCGGCGCCGGATCAGCGTCAGCCCGATCAGCCGCGACACGACGGCCGCCAGGTACATGACGCCGACGAACATCTCGACCGTCGTGACCGCGCGCGCCAGCGGCTTGACCGGGATCACGTCGCCGATGCCGGTGCTGGACAGCAGCGCGAAGCTCAGGAACATCAGTTCGGTCCAGGTGCGCGGCGACTGCGGATCCACCGCCGCCGAGAAGCTGCCCGGATACAGCGCCTGCACCACGACGAACAGATGGGCGAAGCCCCAGGCCAGCAGCGTGAAGGTGGCGCCGGCGGCGAAGAGCTCGTCGGTGGTCGCATGCCAGTCGCTCATCATGTAGGCGATCAGGCTGGCCGCGGCATAGAAGTAGAACAGCGCCTCCAGCGCGGCGGACCACGGCAGCAGCTGGTCCATGCCCCGGAACGCCTGCAGCAGCAGCAGCGCGATCGCCGGCAGCGCGATGGTCACGCTCAGCCAGGTCAGCCCCGGCGTGCTGCGCACCATGCGCGTCGTGAAGACCAGCACCACGATGCCGAAGGCGCTGAGCGCCAGCGGCGCGGCGCGGCTGGACTCGATCAGCGGATACAGCAGCAGTCCCAGCAACTGCACCAGCAACAGGATGGCGGACGGATGGCGCCGCGTCAGGACGAGGACTCGAAGGACACGCATCGACGCATTCTCCACGGGCGCGTGCCGCGAGCCGGGCCTCGGGCCGGCGTCGTCGCCAGAATGCGGTGCCGTCCTACTTGCGCCGCCGCCGGCTTGAGGTCCAATGAGCCACCCCGGCGGGATGGGCGCGAAGCGACGCGGCCGCCGGTCAATCCCTATCGCAAGGACTGGAGGACGTCATGGGTGGCATTCGTTGGGTGGGCGTGATCCTGATCGCGGCGGGCGTGCTCGCACTGGTCTATGGCGGCTTCTCGTACACGAAGGAGAACACCGCCGCCAAGCTCGGCCCCATCGAGCTCAAGGTCGAGGAGACCAAGCGCGTCAACGTGCCGATGTGGGCCGGCGTGGCCGCCATCGCGCTGGGCGGCGTGGTGCTGCTCGGCGCCGGCCGCAAGTAAGCGGCCCGGGGCTCAGCGCCGGCCGAGGTTCATCAGCGCGGTGCCGGCGATCGCCATCGTGCCGCCGACCAGCAGCGACGCATCCACGACCTCGCCCAGCCACAGCGCCGAGAACACGACGCCGAACACCGGCACCAGCGTGATGTAGCCGGCCGCCGCGCCGGCGCCCAGCGCCTTCACGCCGTCGAAGTACCAGGCGTAGGCCAGCGCCGTCGAGCCGACGGTGATGCCCGCCATGCACAGCCACGCGTTGCGCGGCGCGGCCAGCACGCCGGCCAGGCCGGCCGTGCCGTCGACGGCCAGCGTCAGCGCCAGCAGCATCACCGCGCCGATCGCGGCGGTGACGGCGGTGGTGGTCAGCGCGTCGACGCCGGCCATCACCTTGCGACCGATCAGCGTGTAGGCCACCCAGCAGCCGACGCAGCCCAGCAGCAGCAGCTCGCCGATGCCGACGCGCCCGTCCAGCACATGCCAAGGCTCGCCGCGCGTGATCACGACGGCCGCGCCCACCGCCGCGAGCGCCATGCCCAGGCCGATGCGCTTGTTCAACCGCTCATGGAAGATCCAGGCCGCCAGCAGCAGCGTGATCACCGGGTTCAGCGTGATCACCAGCGCGCCCTTGCCGGCCGGCACATGCTTGAGGCCGCTCATGAAGAAGGTCGCGTAGCCGAAGACGCCGAAGCTCGCCGCCAGCACCATGCCGGCCCAGCGCGAGGCCGTCCAGCTGCGCAGCGCGGCCAGGCGGCCGGTGCTCGCCAGCCACAGCATCAGGATCGCGCCGGCGATCAGGAAACGGCAGGCGGCCGCTGCCAGCGGCGGCATCGCCTGCGCCAGCACCCGCCCCCACGGCCAGGACGCGCCCCACAGCACCGCCATGCCGACCAGGCGCAGGTGGGTGGAGAGATGCGAAGGGGCATGGGTCATCGGGGCGGCGCTCATGGGTGGGAACTATCGGCGTTCGGCGTCACGGGCCGGGCGATGCGCGCCCGTGCCGCGAGGGGTGCCGGAAGGCATGCCGCGGTGAGCGGTGAGCGCCAAGCCTCAATGCGGATAGGCCATCCGTTTCTCCATCCACTTCTGCACCTGCTCGAAGGCGAAGCTCAGCAGCCAGTAGATCGCCGCGGCCGCCATGTAGAGCGGGAAGGGCTGGAAGGTGGTGGAGATCAGTTCCTTGGTAGCCAGCATCAGCTCGGTGACCGCGATCACTGACACCAGCGAGGTGTCCTTGATCAGCGAGATCAGGCTGTTGGACAGGCTGGGCACCGCCGCGCGCAGCGCCTGCGGCCCGATCACGAATCGCAGCGTCTGATGGCGGCTCAAACCCAGCGAGGTGCCGGCCAGCCACTGGCCCTGCTCCACCGCGCCGATGGCGCCGCGCATCGTCTCGCTCATGTAGGCGGCCACGTTCAGCGTGAGCGTCAGCACGCCGGCGACCAGCGGGGAGAACTCGATGCCGATGCTCGGGAGGCCGTAGTAGACGATGAACACCTGCACCAGCAGCGGCGTGCCGCGCATCGCGCTCACATAGACCGCCATCAGCGTGTCCAGGACCGGCACGCGCAGCACGCGCACCAGCGTGATCAGTCCCGCGAGCGGCAGGCCGAAGATCATCGCCATCACCGCGAATAGGAGCGTGTAGCCGGTGCCCTTCAAGAGCACCGGCCAGGCCATCTCGGCCAGGGAAAGCAAGGACGGGAGATCCATGGAGTTCTTCGGGAGCAGCGCGCCTCGCGGCGGAAGTGGCGATGTTGCCATCTTCTCCTCGCCCCCTCTCCGCCTCTGTCGAACTCCCTCTCCCGCTTGCGGGAGAGGG
>NZ_VOSR01000472.1:0-2976 GCF_007997345.1 Mitsuaria sp. TWR114 | reverse complement strand
GCAAGCGGGAGAGGGAGCCTTCAGCGGCGCGGCGCGCGCGAGGACTACCTCGCCCGGCTCGCCGCGGCCGACCTGTTCCTGGACACCCTGCCCTACAACGCCGGCACGACGGCCAGCGATGCGCTCTGGATGGGACTGCCGGTGCTCACGCAGCGGGGGCGCGCCTTCGCCGGCCGCATGGCGGCCAGCCTGCTGCATGCCGTCGGCCTGCCGGAGCTGATCGTCGAGACCCCCGAGGACTACGTCGAGCGGGCCGTCGCGCTCGCGGCCGCGCCGAAGCCACTCGCGGCGCTGCGCGACCGGCTGCGCGCGCAACGCGACACCGCGCCGCTGTTCGACACGCCGGCCTTCACGCGCAGCCTGGAGCTGGGCTACCTCGCCGCGCTGTCGGGCACGGTCGACGGCGACATCGTGATCGACTAGCGATGGATACGCAGGTACGTTCATGGTGCCGGGCGCTGCGCGCGCTGGCCGTGCTGAACCTGGGCCTGTGGCTCGCCGTCGCGCTCGCCGGCCCCGTCGCCGGCGTTCATGGGCGAGTGCAGCTGGGGCTGTCCGGCGTCTACGTGCTGGTGTGTGCCTATCGCTCCTTGCTGCCGCGGGTGGATCTGGAGCGGCTCGTGGTGGTGGACAGCCACCTGTCCAGCATCTTCCTGGGCCGCACCGCGGCCACGGTGGCCGAGATCTGCTTCGCGTTGCAACTGGGCCTGTTCGTCCATCAGCTGGCCGCCCATGCCGGCCTGCCGGCCGTGCAGGCGGCCGCCTCGGCCGTTCCGATGTTCATGGTGGTGGCGCAGGCCTTCTGCTGGCACAGCGTGCTCACGCTCAACCACATCACGCAGGCCGTGGAATCGGCGCTGTGGGCCGGCGGCTTCACCTGGATGGCCGTGCTGCTGGGCGTGATCGCCCTCGGCAGCGGGGGCTGGGTGCGGGCGCTGTCGGTCGCCGGCATCGTGGGCGCGATGTCCTTCGTCGCTTATGTCGTGACCGTCGACATGCCGATGTACTGGCGCCGCTACCGGCACGGGCGCGCCAGCGGGCAGGTCTACCTGCGCCTGGACGCGGGCGCCGCGATGCCTGGCATCGGCGCGTGCCCAGCGGCTCCTGGGAGGCCTGGAAGGCCGATGCGCTGTGGTTGACGCCGTATTTCAGCGTGGGCGTGTGGGTCAGCATCGCGATGGCGTGCGTGTCGGCGGCCTGACACGCGTCCCGAGGACCCGAAGCCCCCTGCTGGGGGATTCGGCCGCTCATCCGAGCGAGGTCACTGCGGCGTGAACGTCAGGTTCGCCAGGACATAGCTGATCGGCATGAACACGCCGCCGCCGACGTACTGCAGTTGCAGCGTGTCGCCCTGCCCCCCGGACAGCGAGCCGCTCACCCCCGAGGTGGTGGATGTCCGCCGCGTGCCGGCGTACAGCGCCGCGCCGGACTTGCCGCCCAGCAGGGTCAGGCCGTTCGCGCTGCTGGCCACCGTCGTCCAGGCGCCCGCATCGGCCGTGGACCGCCAGGTCTGGCCACCGTCCGACGACTCGTAGAGCGCGCCGCCATTCGTGGCGGCCACCACATGACGCCCATCCGCCGAAGTGGCGATGCCGCGCCAGTCCCGGCTCACCGTCACGGCTTCCCACGAGGTGCCGAAATCATCGGAGCGCCAGATCGCGCCCGTGTCGACCGTGGCGTACAGGCGCCGTCCATCGGCCGATGCCGCCGACCCCCACCAGAACTGGGCGGACGCCCGCGCGGTCCAGCTGACGCCGTAGTCCGTCGACACATACAGCTGCGAGCCGTTGGTGCCCGCGACCTGCACGCGGCCGTCCGCCGAGGCGCTCACGGTACGCCAGGCGCGATTGCTGTCGCGCGCCGTCCAACTGCCGCCGCTGTCGGCCGAGGTCCAGACCTGTCCGAGGTAGGCCGTGGCCACCAAGCGCGTGCCGTCGGCCGAACTGGCGACGGCGGTCCACGCCCTGCTGCTGCCGTCGTTGGACCAGTTGTTCCCTCCGTCCGTCGACAGGTAGAGCGCTCCGCCATTGACCGCCGCCAGGATCGTCTGTCCGTCGGAGGACATCGCGACGCTGGACCACGTCTGGCCGGTGAGACGCACCGTCCAGTGCGCACCGGCGTCCTCGGAGGTGTAGAGCTCTCCGGATGCCGACGCGGCGACTTGGCGTACACCGTCAGCCGACATCGCCACGGCGACCCAGGTGCCGGTCGGCGTCTGGGCCGTCCAGGTCACGGTGTTGCCGCCGGGTAATCCGGTCGTCGTGATCCGCTGGCCGGCGTTCTGCGCGATCGTCCAACCTCCGGCGCCCACTCCGGTGACCTTGATCCAGTCGCCCACGGCCGGTGAAGCGGGCAGCGTGAGGATCACGGGCCCGCTCGCATTGGCGAGATAGCCGGTGTTCGAGTCGGCCTGCGCGGTGGCGGACGTCACATTCACCCAGCGCGTGTCCGCCGGCGCGGCACTGCAGGCATAGGCCGTGGACGTCACCTCGCCGGCATCCAGCACGCCGTTGCGGTTGGCGTCCTGGCCGGATTGCACGCGCTGGCCGCCATAGGCGCAATTCGCGCCGGCCGACTCCGCGGTGACCGCGACGAGGGCGTCGAGGCCCGATGCGCCTGTGGGTCCTGTGGGTCCTGTGGGTCCTGTGGGTCCCGTGGGGCCGGCGGAGCCTGGCGTGCCGTTTGAGCCGTTGGAGCCGTTCGCGCCATTGCAGACATAGGCCACGCTGCTGACCTCACCCGAATCCAGCGCGCCGTTGCCGTCGGCATCCAGCCCCGCCATCACCGCCGAGCCGCCTTGCGCGCAGTTGGCGCCGACGGCTTCGGCTCGGACTCGAACCAGCATCGACCGGCCCTCGGCACCCGCGCCGCCGTTCAGACCGTTGCAGACGTACTGCGTGCTGGACACCTCGCCGTCGGCGAGCTGTCCGTTGCCGTCGGCATCCGCGCCGGACTCCACGCGCGTGCCGCCCGCGG
>NZ_VOSR01000471.1:0-5391 GCF_007997345.1 Mitsuaria sp. TWR114 | reverse complement strand
GTGATGACCTGGCCGGCGCAGCCGATGAAGGATTTTTCCGCCAGGAAGACCTGCATCTGGCGCTTGAGCTTGAGCTGCAGGTCCGCCGGTAGCCGCGCCGCCTGCGGTACGTTGCGGCGCAGGATGGCGCGCCATGCGGCGGGGAAGGCCTTCGCCCGCAGCGCGGCCCGGCGCCGGGCCTGCCGCCAGGGCTGGCTCAGCAGCCAGAAGCACAGCAGCGCGGCGGTCAGCGCGAGGAAGATCAGGGCCATGGCTTCGGCGCCTGGGGCGCGTCGCATCGAAGCTTCGAACATGCGCTCAGGGAGCGATGTTTTCAAGAGCGGGCCAGGTCTTGCGGCCTCTTGTGGATGAGGCGCCGGGTGCTTCGCCCGATGCTCGAACACATCTGCGGCGTCGGCGCGACGCTGGCGCCGCTGGCGGGCGATTGACGTCCGACGGGCAGCGGCGCGTGTCCGTTTCCAGGGGCTCGCCCCGGACAATTTCGGCCTGGGCGGCGCCGGCTTGAGCGCTCGATGAAGCGCGGCGCGCGGCGCTCGCCCACAGACACACACGCATCAAGAGGGAGGGCGGCGGACGGTCGGGAAGATCGGGCGCCGTCGGGCGATTTGAAGTTTTCGGAAGTACAGGCGACGCCGCTCAGGACGTCGCGTTCGATGTCAGTCCGCTGCAGCAGTACCGCGCCAGGATCCAGCAGGAGATGCTGGACGGGCCGCCACCGTCGGTGGTGCTGAAGCTGTCCCCGTTCATCGGGACGGAGGGGCCGCTCCAGGAGATGTACGCGCGCAACCGCGCGGACGTCACCTATGGCCGGCATCCGCTCGGCCAGGAGGCGCCGCCGGCCAGCCGCGTCGAGACGCCGGCCTATTCGCGGGGCACCTACACCGCCGCGAGCTTTCCCGACCTGCAGGTCCAGGTGACGCTGGGGCCCCTGCTCGTCAGCGAGGTGGAGCGCGCCGGCGGCACGCCGCGCGTGCTGGACGTCACCGCCTGAGGCGCCTTAGCATCGCCCGCAGTCGCGTGCGCATGGCGCGCGACGCAGGGAGAGGCAGGAGGCGACCATGGATTCCAACAACCGGCCTCGCCGCTGGGTGCGGCGCGTCATCGCGCTGCCCGTCGCGGCGGGGCTGCTGATCGGCAGCCTGCCCGCGCGGGCGGAGGAGCAGACCATCGAGCTGAGCTCGCGCGGCGGCTACCAGAGCCATCGGCTGCCGGACGGCACGACCGAGGTGGAACTCGTGCAGCAGACCGCCGGTGGCTGCCGCTTCGGTCGCACCTGGGGTTATGACCTGACGAGCCAGGAGCTGTGGGTCGATGGCGGCTGCAGCGGCCGCTTCAAGATCACGACCTCCGCGGCGGCCGGTGGCGATGGCGCCAGCAGCTCCGACAACTCGAGCAACATCGGCGCGGCGGTCGCGGCGGCGGCGGTGATCGCGGGCATCGCGCTGATCGCCAGCAAGGACAAGGACAAGGATCGCGACCGTGACGACGGCTGGCAGGACGACGGCGGCTGGAACGCGCGCCAGATCCGCGGCAAGGGCGGCCTGTGCCTGGACATCGAAGGCGGCGCGCGGCCCGGGCGCAAGCTCATCGTCTACGACTGCAACGGCGGCGGGAACCAGCGCTTCGAATGGAACCGCAATGGCGAACTGCGCGTCGCGGGGCTGTGCCTCGATGTCGCCGACCGCAACACCGCCGATGGCGCGCGGGTGATGGCCTTCACCTGCAACGGTGGCGCCAACCAGCGCTGGCGCGCTCGTGGCGGCGAGATCCGCAGCGTCGACTCCGGCAAGTGCCTGGACATCGAAGGCGGCCGCGCCCGTCCGGGCACGGCCGTCATCATGTATCGCTGCAACGGCGGCGACAACCAGCGCTGGTCGTGGTGATCAGCGCGCGACCGTCTCGGTGCGGGCCGCCCGCACGGCCTGGCTGAGCACGTCCAGCACCGCGATCGAATCGTCCCAGGCCAGGCAGGCGTCGGTGATGCTCTTGCCGTACTCGAGCTGCGACGGATCGTCCTTGCCGGGGCTGAACTTCTGCGCGCCACCCTTGAGGTGGCTCTCGACCATCACGCCGAAGATGCTGTTGCTGCCGGCGCGGATCTGCGCGGCGATGTCCTTGGCGACGTCCAGCTGGCGCTCGTGCTTCTTGCTGCTGTTGGCATGCGAGCAGTCGACCATCAGCCGGGCGTCGAGCTTGGAGGCTTCCAGGTCCGCGCAGGCGACGGCGACGCTCTCGGCGTCGTAGTTCGGCGCCTTGCCGCCGCGCAGGATCACGTGGCAGTCGCGGTTGCCCTTGGTCTCGACGATCGCGACCTGGCCGTTCTTATGCACCGACAGGAAGTGGTGCGGCCGCGCCGCGGCCTGGATCGCGTCGGTGGCGATCTTGATGTTGCCGTCGGTGCCGTTCTTGAAGCCGATGGGCGCCGACAGACCCGAGGCCAGCTCGCGGTGGACCTGGCTCTCGGTGGTGCGCGCGCCGATCGCGCCCCAGCTGATCAGGTCGCCGATGTACTGCGGCGAGATCACGTCCAGGAACTCCGAACCCGCCGGCATGCCCAGGCGGTTGATCTCCAGCAGCAGCTGGCGCGCGATGCGCAGGCCTTCGTCGATGCGGTAGCTCTCGTCAAGGTAGGGATCGTTGATCAGGCCCTTCCAGCCGACGGTGGTGCGGGGCTTCTCGAAGTAGACGCGCATCACGATCTCGAGCGTGTCGGCATGCTGCTCCCGCATCGTCATCAGGCGCTTGGCGTATTCGAGCGCCGCGCCCGGGTCGTGGATCGAGCACGGGCCGATGATCACCAGCAGGCGGTCGTCCTTGCGCTGCATGATGTCGCGGATGCGCTGGCGCGTGCCGACGACGAGCTGCTCCATGGCCGTGCCACGGATCGGGAAGAAGCGGATGAGGTGTTCAGGAGGCGGCAAGGGCGTGATGTCCAGGATGCGTTCGTCGTCGGTCTGGGAGGTCTTGTCCTGCGGCGAATACCAGCGCTCCGCCTGTTGGGCGCTGGGATACGGGGTCGACTTGGCATTCATGGGAATCACGCTTTCTATGAGGGCTGGGGGTGGCGCTCGGGGCCCGGCCGAAAAAAAAAACCGCCGGGCTTGTGGGCCCGGCGGTTTCTTGAGGATTCTTGGCGCGCTTGCTTATGCGTTCGCCTCTCCTCCGCCGGGGCGGTGCGAGAACCAAAAATAAGCAAAGTAAAACTTCGGTGCGGAACGCATAAGGACCAATAGTGCCTGCGCGGGTCGCGGCGCGTCAAGCGCGCGAGGGGACGGCCGCGGGTGTGGCGCGACGGCATCGGGCAAGCGAGCCTTCGCGGAACCGTGGGGATGCGCGGCCGGTATGGGGTCAGGCCGTGCCGCCGACGGTCAGGCCGTCGATGCGCAGCGTGGGCTGGCCGACGCCCACCGGCACGCTCTGGCCTTCCTTGCCGCAGACGCCGACGCCGGTGTCCAGCTGCATGTCGTTGCCGATCATGCTCACGCGGGTGAGCGCGTCCGGGCCGTTGCCGATGATGGTCGCGCCCTTGACCGGGTACTGGATCTTGCCCTTCTCGACCCAGAAGGCCTCGCTGGCGGAGAACACGAACTTGCCCGAGGTGATGTCGACCTGCCCGCCGCCGAAGTTGGTCGCGTACAGGCCCTTGTCGATGCTGGCGATGATCTCGGCCGGATCCTTGTCGCCGCCCAGCATGTAGGTGTTGGTCATGCGCGGCATCGGCACGTGGGCGTAGCTCTCGCGGCGGCCATTGCCGGTGGGGGCGACCTTCATCAGCCGCGCGTTCATCGCGTCCTGGATGTAGCCCTTGAGGATGCCGTCCTCGATCAGCACGTTGCGCTGCGAGGCGCAGCCCTCGTCGTCGACGTTGAGCGAGCCGCGGCGGTCGGGGATGGTGCCGTCGTCCAGCACCGTCACGCCCTTGGCCGCGACGCGCTGGCCGATGCGGCCGGAGAAGGTCGACGAGCCCTTGCGGTTGAAGTCGCCCTCCAGGCCGTGACCGACCGCCTCGTGCAGCAGCACGCCGGGCCAGCCCGGGCCCAGGACCACGGTCATCTCGCCGGCCGGGGCCGGGCGCGACTCGAGGTTGGTCAGCGCCGCGCTGACCGCCTGCTCGACGTAGGACGCGATCATCTCGTCGGTGAAATAGGCCAGGCCGAAGCGGCCGCCGCCGCCGCCCGATCCCACTTCCCGGCGGCCGTCGCTCTCGGCGATCACGGTCACGGACAGGCGCACCAGCGGCCGCACGTCGGCGGCCAGGGTGCCGTCGGCGCGCGCGATCAGCACCACCTCGTGCTCGGCGGCCAGGCCGGCCATCACCTGCTTGACGCGAGGATCCTTGGCGCGGGCCAGGCGCTCGGTGCGCTCCAGCAGGGCGACCTTCTGCGCGCTGTCCAGGCTGGCGATGGGATCCGCGTCGCCATACAGGGCGCGGCTGCCGGACACCACCGGCTCGGCCGGCACCTTGACGCGTTTGCTCTGCCCGGCCGACGCGATCGCGCGCACGGTGCGCGCGGCGTCGAGCAGCGCGGCCTCGGAAATGTCGTCCGAATATGCGAAGGCCGTCTTCTCGCCGGCGACGGCGCGCACGCCCACGCCCTGGTCGATCGAGAAACTGCCGCTCTTGACGATGCCTTCCTCCAGGCTCAGCCCTCGCGCGGGTGGTCTGGAAGTAGAGGTCGGCGTCGTCGACGCGGTGCTCGGTGATCAGCCGCAGCGCCTGCGACAGCGACGCGTCGGTCAGGCCGAAGGGTTCGAGCAGCTGGGCACGGGCGGTGACCAGGCGGGCGAGGGTGGGTTCGCGCGAAATCATCGGGCGATTGTAGGCATCGCCCATGACGGCCGGGGGCCGGGCGCGGCGGCCGACCCTGCCGCGAGGATGGGGACCGGGCGGCCCGGGGCGGAGGGCCGGCTCAGTCGGAGCGGGCGCCCGTGTCGGAGTCGGTATCGCCGTCGCCGTCGCCGTCGCCGTTGGCATCGTCCCCGGCGTCCTGCTTCCAGGCCAGCGCCAGTTGGTACAGCGCCTTGCGCGATTCGCCGGTCAGCTCCGCGGCGAGGGAGGCCGCCTGCTTCAGCGGCAGGTCGCGCATGAGCACGCGCAGCGTGCGCTGGGCGTCCTCGGGCAGGCGGGCCTCGCCCGCCGGCGCGGGCGCGGCATGCAGCACCAGCACGAACTCGCCGCGCTCGCGCTGCTTGTCGGCCGCCATCCAGGCGGGCAGGGTGGCGCAGGGCGCGGTGTGGATGGTCTCGAACTGCTTCGTGACCTCGCGGCAGACCGTCAGCGTCTGTTCGGGCGCCAGCTCGGCCAGCAGCGCGATCAGTTCCTGGATCCGATGGGGCGCCTCGAACAGCACCTGGCTGTGGGGCGCGCCGGTCAGCGCCTGCAGCGCCGCG
>NZ_VOSR01000470.1:0-4654 GCF_007997345.1 Mitsuaria sp. TWR114 | reverse complement strand
GCGCGGCCGCGAGCGCGACGCCGAGCGCCTTCCGATCCTGAGGTGAAAATGCCGCCAACGCTCGCCCGACGAATGACTGTCCGACCACAACAATGAAACTCGCAACCTACCGCGATGGATCGCGCGACGGCCAACTGGTGGTCGTGTCGCGCGACCTGAGCCAGGCATGCTATGCCAACGGCATCGCCACGCGCCTGCAGCAAGTGCTCGACGACTGGAACTTCATGGCGCCGCAGCTGGAGACGTTGTCACTCTCGCTGAACCAGGGCCGCGCGCGGCATGCGTTCGCCTTCGATCCCCGGCAGTGCATGGCGCCGCTGCCGCGCCTGGCCGGCTGGATCGCCGGCGAGGCCTATCCCGGACAGGGCCAGGCACTGCGCGAGCGCGGCCTGGCCTGGATCAGCGGCGAGATCGGCAAGCTGGCGCCGCTGCCGTCGCCGCCCGACTGTCCGCCGGGCGAGTCGCCGGGCAGCAGCACCCTGTGGACGCTGCAGTGGGCCGATGGCGGCGAGCCGCGGACCGGGGCGCTGGCGTGGTCCCACCCCCATGGCCGGTGGATCGAGTGGCTGGAGGCTTGAAATCCGGCGTTCGAGGCTGGCGGCTGGCGCCTCCACCTCCGGTTCAGTGCGAGGCCGCCGCGGCCGGTCCGCCCGGCACGACCTGGAGCTCGTTGATGACGGCCTCGACATCGTCCAGCTGCTTCACCAGCGCTTCCAGCGCCGCGGCGTCCCCGGCGCTCCGCACGCAGCCCTGCAGCCAGATCCAACGCCGCTGGCCGAGCGCCCAGACGCTGGTCGTGGCGGCGAAACGGCCGTCCGCGGCGATGGCTTTCTGCACCCGCGGCATGATTTCCTTGTCGTAGAGATAGGCGTTGGGCAGGCGGCAGCGGCCACTCTGGAAGCAGCTCGTGCCGCGCTCGATGCGACCGTGGGCCTGGGCCCGGGCTTCAGCCTCGGTGAGCAGCGGGCCCGCCGGGACCGGGCACACCGAAGGCGGGATCGCCGACGTCAACTGGACGAAGGGATCGTCGAAGACATTGCGGCGGACGTCGTCGCCGAGCGCCGGGCCGGTGGCCAGGGCCAGGACCAGCACGACGCTCCCGAGGCGCCGGCGCCGGCGCCGTGCCGGTGCCGGGCGCGGGAAATCCGTGACAGGGGAGCGGCCGACGGGCGAGGGTGTCGATGGCATGAGCGCGAGCCTGCCTCAACGCGCGCCCGGCCGCCAGGGCCGCCGCGACGGCTGAAGGGCCTCAGCGCATCGGTAACGCCGCCAGGGATGCCGCGAGCGCTTGCGTCGCTCCGCACACGAAACACTTTCAACGCGGACGGCGGAGCGCTCTGCCGATAGGATCGGCCCTTCCTTCGCTCCCCGAGGGAGCGGCGACGACAAGCACCCCCTGATTGGAGACCTCGACGATGCTGGCTTCCTTCCCTGTCTGGCGCCGCGCGGCGCTCGCCCTGGCCGCGATGGCCGCCCTCGGCGTCCAGGCGCAGACCGTGCCCGAGCTGCAGGCCCTGGCCGCCAGGGAGCAGCCCCAGCTGATGAAGACGCTGCAGCAGCTGGTCGAGATCGAGTCCGGCAGCTCAGACCGCCAGGGCCTGGACCGCATCGCCGGCCTCATCGCCCAGCGGCTGCGTGAGCTCGGCGGGCAGGTGCAGCTGATCGATCCCGACACGACCATCGCGTCGCCGACCTCCGACGCCGGCGATGGCCCGGCCAAGGTGGGCCAGATCGTGCGCGCGTCGTTCAAGGCGGGCAGCGCCACCGGCAAGCGCGTGATGCTGATCGCGCACATGGACACCGTCTACCAGCGCGGCGGCCTGAAGCAGCAGCCCTTCCGCATCGACGGCAATCACGCCTACGGCCTGGGCATCGCCGACGACAAGCAGGGCGTGGCGACCATCCTCCACACGCTGGCGATGCTCAAGGCGGTCGGCTTCAAGGACTACGCCGAGATCACCGTGCTCATCAACGGCGACGAGGAGATCGGCTCGCCCGGATCGAACGCGCTGATCACCCGGCTGGGCGGCGAGCACGACGCGGTGCTGTCCTTCGAGGGCGGCGGCGGGCCGACGACGCCGGACACGGTGCGGCTGGCCACCAGCGGCATCGCGTCGGTGGACCTGAAGGTCAAGGGACGCTCGTCGCATGCGGGCGCGGCGCCGGAGAAGGGCGTCAACGCGCTGTACGAGATGGCCCACCAGATCATGCAGACCCGCGACCTGTCCGACCCGAAGAACGGGAAGCAACTGAACTGGACGATGGCCAAGGCGGGCTCGGTGCGCAACGCGATCCCGGAGCGGGCCGAGGCCAACGGCGACGCGCGGGCGGACCGCGTCGCCGATTTCGACGGCATGGAGGCCGAGCTGCGCAAGCGCATCCAGAACAAGCTGCTGCCGGAGTCGGAGATCACGCTGAGCTTCGACCGCCGCCGGCCGCCGCTGCAGGCGACGGAGGCCTCGCGCGCACTGGCCGCCAAGGCCAAGGCGCTGGCCGACGAGCAGAAGCTGGAGCTGGTCGTGCGTGACCGTCCCACCGGCGGCGGCACCGATGCGGCCTATGCCGCGCTGGCGACCAAGGCGCCGGTGATCGAGGGCCTGGGCGTGCGCGGCTACGGCGCGCACAGCAGCGACAGCGAGTTCGTCGTCATCGACGCCATCGCGCCCAAGCTCGTGCTGGTCACGCGCCTGGTGATGGCCATCGGCAGCGGCAAGGCGCTCTGACGAACCCTTCGGCGATTCAGGGACGGCTCACGCCTTCGGATACAGGACCATCTGCGTGCAGCGGAACAGCGCGATCGTCTTGCCGTCGTGGCTGACGGTCGCGTCCCAGACCTGCGTCGTGCGGCCCATGTGGACGGCCACGGCGGTGCATTCGATGACGCCGTCGCGGGCGGTGCCCAGGTGGTTGGACTTGAGCTCGACGGTGGTGAAGTTGCTGGCGCCGTCCGGCAGCGAGGCGATGCAGCCGTAGCCGCAGCAGGTGTCGGCCAGCGTGACGACGCTGCCGGCGTGCAGGTAGCCGTTGGGCGCCATGACCTGCTGGCGCACGGGCAGCCGCGCGTGGACGCGGCCCTTCTCGACCTCGACGATCTCGATGCCCAGGTGGCCCGGCAGGCAGGCGGCGCCACGCGCGTTGAAGTCGGTGATCATGTGATTCGGTGGGACAGGTGATGCGAAGCCGGCATTGTCGTCGTGCTGTACCGGTGCGCCGGCGGCGGGGCTGTTGCGGTGCGGCGGGGTCCGGCTGGGGATAATGGCCGCCGCCGTTTGTCCAACCTGGAGTTCCCAGCATGTTCCAGCACGTCGACGCCTACGCGGGCGATCCCATCCTCAGCCTGAACGAGGCCTTCCAGAAGGACCCGCGCGCGCAGAAGATCAACCTGTCCATCGGCATCTACTTCGACGACGACGGCCGCATCCCGATGCTCGATTCGGTGCGCCGGGCCGAGCTGGCCGTGGTGGAGCAGGCCGGCGCCCGGCCCTACCTGCCGATGGAAGGTGCCGCCAATTTCCGCACCGAGGTGCAGAAGCTGCTGTTCGGCGCCGACAGCGAGGCGCTCAAGAGCAACCGGGTGGCGACCATCCAGGGCGTGGGCTCGTCGGGCGGCCTGAAGGTGGGCGCGGATTTCATCAAGCGTTACTTCCCCGACAGCGCCATCTACCTGAGCGACCCGACCTGGGACAACCACCGCGCCGTCTTCGAGGGCTCGGGGCTGGAGTGCCGCAGCTACCCGTACTACGACGCCAAGACCGGCGGCCTGCGCTTCGACGCGATGCTGCAGGCGCTGTCGGAGGCGCCGGCGCGCAGCATCGTGCTGCTGCATGCGTGCTGCCACAACCCGACCGGCGTGGACCTGTCGCAGTCGCAATGGGACGCGCTGATCCCGGTGCTGAAGGAGCGCGAGCTGATCGCCTTCCTGGACCTGGCCTACCAGGGCTATGGCGATGGCCTGGAGCAGGACACCTTCGCGATCCGCGCGCTGGCCGCCGAGGGGCTGAGCTTCTTCGTCGCCAACAGCTTCTCCAAGAACATGAGCCTGTACGGCGAGCGCTGCGGCGCGCTGTCGGTCGTGTGCCCGGACGCGGCGCAGGCGGCCAACGTGCTGGGCCAGCTGAAGTTCACCATCCGCCGCAACTACTCCAACCCGCCGATGCATGGCGGCCAGGTCGTGGCCAAGGTGCTGGGCGACCCGGCGCTGCGCGCGCTGTGGGAGGGTGAGGTCGAGGAGATGCGCGAGCGCATCCTGGCGATGCGCAACGCGCTGTTCGAGGTCATCACGGCCAAGATTCCGGGGCGCAACTTCGATTACTTCCTGACGCAGCGCGGCATGTTCAGCTACACCGGGCTGACGCCGGAGCAGGTGGACCGCCTGCGCGAGGAATTCGGCGTCTACATCCTGCGCTCGGGCCGGATGTGCATCGCCGGCCTGAACACCCGCAACGTCGAAGCCACCGCGAACGCGATGGCAGCCGTGCTGGCCTGACCGACGTCTCCGTCTGGTCCCTTCGCCTGGGATTCATCCCCTCTCTCGACACCCCTCGCGCCCGCATCATTCCCTCTCCCCCCGGGAGGGGGAGAGGGCAGGGTGAGGGGGTTCTCGCCGTAGCGCTCCGGCAGATCGAAAGACCCCTCACCCCCACCCTCTCCCCGC